>JANPOR010000131.1:0-9834 GCA_031428075.1 Hymenobacter sp.
TTATCGAAAGTTTTGGGTTCGAGCGCGGGCAGACGCGAGGTGGGTATAGTTCCGGTGAACAGTGACTCACGGATTTCGCGGCCGTCGAGCTGGCCGACTGCTAAGCGGTAATAGAAATCCTGGGCCGTAGTGACGCTGAAGTAATTGAGGACCCGGTTGAAATTTTCCTGCGTAAAGGGCACTCCAATCAACTCTAGCCGCTTTTCGAGGATGAACTTGCCGTCTTCGGCCTTGGCGCGCTTGTCATCGCGCAAGTATTCCTTGATTTTGGCGCGTGCCTTGGAAGTGATGACGTAGGTGAGCCACTCTTGGGTAGGGCGCTGCTTGTGCGAGGTTAGGATTTCTACTTGGTCGCCGTTGTGCAATTGGTAACTCAAGGGCTCCAATTTCTGGTTTACCTTAGCCCCAAGGCAGTGCAGACCAATTTGGGAATGAATGTCGAAGGCAAAGTCTAAGGCCGTGGCCTTGTCAGGCAGGATAACGAGTTTGCCCTTTGGCGTGAACACGTACACTTCCTTCATGAACAGGTTCTGACGGAATTCGTCCATGAATTCGAGCGCACTGGATTTGTTGGTTTCCAGCATCTCACGCACCTTGTTTACCCAAGTTTCCAGGCTCGACTCGGAATGAGTTGGGTCGGCTGTCTTGTACTTCCAGTGAGCGGCATAGCCTTTTTCGGCGATATCGTCCATGCGACGCGAACGGATTTGCACTTCCACCCATTGGCCCGAGCGCGACATCACGGTGGTGTGCAAGCTTTCGTAGCCGTTGGCCTTGGGCGTGCTTACCCAATCGCGCAGGCGGTCAGGGTTAGGCTGGTAGAAGTCGGTCACGATGCTGTAGACCTGCCAACAAGCAGCTTTCTCCTGCTCTGGCGGCACATCCAATATTACGCGAATAGCGAACAAGTCATATACCTCCTCGAACGGAATGTTTTGCTTCTTTATTTTCTTCAGAATCGAATAGATACTCTTAGGCCGGCCCTTGATTTCAAACTGAAAACCCTGGTTCTTCAGCTCCTCGTCGATGGGATGCACGAATTCCTTAATAAATCGATTTCTGGCGCTCTGGCTCTGCCGGATACGGTCTTTGATATCATTATACACCTCCATATCGGTGTACTTCAGGTACAGATCCTCCAACTCACTTTTGATGACGTAAAGGCCTAGACGGTGGGCCAGCGGAGCATAGAGGTAGAGTGTTTCCGAGGCAATTTTTAGCTGCTTGTGGCGCGGCATCGAGTCGAGCGTGCGCATGTTGTGCAGGCGGTCGGCGAGCTTTATGAGGATGACGCGCACGTCTTCGCTCAGCGTAAGCAGCATTTTGCGAAAATTTTCGGCCTGCTCGGAACTACCGTAATCGAACACCCCTGAGATCTTGGTTAGCCCGTCGATGATGCGGGCGACTTTGGGGCCGAACTCCCGTTCCACATCAGAAATTTCCCAAGCCGTATCCTCTACCACGTCGTGCAATAGAGCCGATACGATGCTGGTGGTACCAAGCCCAATTTCCTCTACAGCAATTTGGGCCACGGCCAGCGGGTGCAGAATGTACGGCTCGCCCGACTTACGGCGCATCTCTTTATGAGCCTCTAAACTAGTGTTGAAGGCTTTTTTGATCAGCTTGGCGTCGTCGCCGTGCAGGTAGGGCTTGGCCGTCCGCAACAGGCGACGGTATTGACGCAGGATTTCCTGGCGCTCGGCTTCGATATCGATAACGGGAGACATAATGGTAAAATAACAAACGCGGGGCGGAAAAAGTGTTGATGGCTGCTGTTTGGGTATACATCGGGGATAACCGCCGGGATTTTGCGAACATAACCAACAATCCCTACCTTTGCGGACCCAAAGCGACCGGCTTGGGCGTTGTCGCGGATATGGCGAAATTGGTAGACGTGCCAGACTTAGGATCTGGTGCCGCAAGGCGTGTGGGTTCGAGTCCCTCTATCCGCACTTTAAAATTGTTTTTCTGGCCCTCAGCTTTGCGGTTGGGGGTTTATTTTTACTACTAACCCGATGGGGGCCCCCACTGCGGTGGACACCATTTTTTGCTGCTAATGAACATTACGCTGGACCGCAACGACGAGCAGCTGACCGGGCTGCTAACCGTGCATCTGACCGAAGCCGACTACGCCGCCACCGTGGACGCGCAGATCAAGGACTACACCAAGCGGGCCCAAGTGAAGGGCTTCCGCCCCGGTAAAGTGCCCGTGGGCATGGTCAAGAAAATGTATGGCAAAGGCATTCTAGCCGACGAGATCAACAAAACCCTAGGCAAGGTCGTCGACGGCTACGTGAAGGACAATAACCTGCGCCTGTTGGGCGAGCCCCTGCCGGTGGCCAGCGATGTGAATTTCGACACCGCTAAGGACTTCGACTTTCAGTTTGAGCTGGGCCTGCTGCCAGAAGTGGAGCTGCCCAGCGACGGCACCGTGGAAGTGGAGCGCCACCAAGTGAGCCTCGACGACGACACCGTGCAGCAAACCAATGAACAAATTGCCCGCCAGTACGGCGAAACCAGCAACCCCGACGCCTCGGAAGCGAACGACTACCTCGTAGGCAAACTGAAAAAGGTGGACGCGGACGGCGAAGGTCGCGCTCTGTCATTCCCCATTAATAAGGTGAAGAATGGCGTGGAGCAGTTCGTTAATGTGAAGCCGGGCGATGTGCTAACGTTTGACCTCAAAAATGCTTTTGCCGGCGACACTACGACCATTACCAATTTCTTGGGCCTGACCAGAACCGAAGCTACCGAAGCCAATGGCGAATACGTGTTGAGCGTAGAAAAAATCAACCGCACAGCGGCCCCGGAGATGAACCAGGAGTTGTTTGACAAGGTATTCGGACCGGAGGCAGTTTCAAGCCAGGAAGGATTTGATGCCAAGGTGCGTGAGACGATGCAGCAGAACTACGACCGCGAGTCAGACGGGGCCCTGAACAATGCCATCGTGGAGAAGCTAGTGAACCAGTTGGACATCAAGCTGCCGGCTGAGTTTTTCAAGAAGTGGCTGGTACGTACCAACGCCGGTAAGCTCACTGCCGAGCAAGTAGAAGACCACTACAGTGACTACGAAAAAGAGCTGAAGTGGAGCCTGATTCGCAACAAAGTGGTGGAAAAGGCCGACTTGAAAGTGAGCAACGACGAGATTATGGACCGCACCCTCGACAAAATCATGGGCCAGTTCAGCATGCCCAACATGCCTACAGACATGCGCGAGTCGATGCGCGGCTACGCCGACAGCTACCTCAAGCAAGATAACGGCAAACAGTACGTGGCCGAGTACGAGGCCATTCTGGCAGAGAAAGTGCTGGAAAACCTGCGCGGCAAAGTTGTTGTTACAGATAGGCCTGTAACGGCCGAAGAGTTCCGAAACCTGCACAGCTAAGCAACGCAGGTTTTGAAATTGGAAAAGCCCTTACTTTCACGGTAAGGGCCTTTTTATTGTCCGGCTACAACATTTGGCTTCGGCCGCCGTCTTTTGTTTTGCCACCGGGCGAGCTACTGCTTATCCCCTATTTTTCCCTCTCAATGCTGAATAAACAAGAATTCCGCAAGTTTGCCGTGAAGCATCAGGGCCTCAGCGGCTTGGGCGTGGACCAATACCTGACCCATATGGAAGGTCAGACCCGCCAAAACTTCTCGGCCATGACCCGTTCGGTGATTGAGGAGCGCCCGACGCGCTTCGCCGAAATTGACGTGTTTTCGCGTTTGATTATGGACCGGATCGTGTTTCTGGGCACGGCCGTAGACGACTACGTGGCCAACATTCTGACGGCCCAAATGCTGTTCTTGGAGTCGGCTGACGCTAAGAAAGACATCCTGCTTTACATCAACTCACCCGGCGGCTCGGTGTATGCTGGCCTGGGCATATACGACACCATGCAGTACGTGAACCCCGATGTGGCCACTATTTGCACGGGTTTGGCAGCTTCGATGGGGGCCGTATTGCTGGCTGGCGGCGCGGCTAACAAGCGCTCGGCCCTGCCGCACGCCCGTGTCATGATTCACCAGCCATCGGGTGGAGCCCAGGGCCAGTCGTCGGACATCGAAATTACGGCCCGCGAAATCTTGAAGCTCAAGAAAGAGTTGTATGACATTTTGGCCCAGCATACCGGCAAAACCTACCAGGAAATTCACGACAACTCGGACCGCGACTACTGGATGCGTGCCGATGAAGCCAAAGAATACGGCCTAATTGACGAAGTGCTAGAGAAAAAGAAAGCGTAGCTAGTAGCGCTGAAAAACAGCATACTTACTTAAAAAGAAGCTTCTGTTTTGCAACAGGAGCTTTTTTTGTGACTACGCCATAGAGCAGGCATTCACCCGGTCTACTTTAAGCCTAGCGGCGTAGTGAGACGTCACCGCTCAGTTAGACTACCTTTGTCTAACTGCGGTTAATAGAGGCTGGAAAGCTGGGTGACCTGCCTGCCAAAGTGCGAAAGCATACATGTTGGCGAAGTTGCGAAAAGTCACCTTCTTGTCTTCTGTGAAGTGACCGTTATCGTAGTTGACCTGCATCAGCACCGGTTTGCCCGAAGTGCTGGCGTTTTGCAGGGCCGCAGCAAATTTGCCCGGCTGCCATACGATTACGCGCGGGTCATTCATGCCACCCACGCACAGTACGGCTGGATACTTGATGCCCTCTTTCACGTGCTGAAAGGCATCCATCTCATAGAGACCCATGCACTGCACCGAGTCCTTGACCGTACCAAACTCAGGGGCGTTGACGGGACCGTTGGGCGTATTTTCAAACCGCAAGGCGTTCGAGCAACTAACGTTACTGATGGCCGCCGCGAATAAATCGGGCCGCTCGGTGATGGCCCGGCCAATCAGAACTCCACCCGCGCTGGTACCTTCGCCGACGAGGTGTTCGGGGCTGGTATAGCCATTTTTGACGAGGTATTCGCCACTAGCGATGAAGTCTTGCCAAGTGTTGGGCTTGGTAGTTTGGTAGCCGGCGCGGTACCACTTCTGGCCCTTCTCAGAGCCGCCCCGCGGGTGGGTCTCCGCAATGATAACCCCTTGGTTAAGCAGGGCTAAGTAGCTGGTACTAAAATAAGGTGTAGAGGAAATGCCATAGGCCCCGTAGCCAGTCATCAAACACGCCGCCTGCCCGTTTTTTTTCAGGTCCTTCCGATAAATTAAGGTGAGTGGGACCTGGGTCTTGTCGTAGCTGGGAACTTCGAGTTCTTCCACCACCAAATCGGCCGTGCCCGGATACTCCACTTTTACATTAAAGTTACTGACAACCAATTTTTTGTCGGTCGGATTGTAGTCGTATACCGTCAGCGGCTGCTTCCAGGATGTAACATTTACCTGCACCTCGTTGCTACGAGGAGCGTCGAGTGGAGTTATCTTGGCTGAGCCGGTTAGCGGCAGCGGTATGGGGGCCCATTGCTTGCTTCGGGGGTCGTATTGCCGTATTTGATCATTAATACCATCGTTAAGCGTCACGAACAGAAAGTCTTTCGTAGAGTTGATGCCGGTGATGTTCAACCGGCCTTCGGGCAGCAGCACTGTTGCAGTGGCGGGGTTTGGATTGGCCACGTCCGTGACCAAGATCCGACCTTTTGGCGCCCCTTTGATGCTGTATAAATACAGCCGGCTGCCCAGCTTCAAATAGCTGTAAACACTATCCGAAGGCGCGGCCAGCCGCTTCCAGCCGATGGTTGGCTTGAGCAAGTCCGTCGGGGCCGCCACCCACGCATTCACCCGGTTGTCTACCGAACCGAGCGCGCCATAAAGCTGCGTATTATCATCGGAGAAAGACACCAGTGGGTACTGATCGGGCCGGATGCTCAGTTTGGGATACTTAGCGCGCGAAAACAACTCGGGGTCGGCTTGGGGGTCGGTGCTGAGCCGGTGCAGCCGCGCTCTTGTGTCGAGGTTGCCTTTGGGGTCTTTGGGGTCGTTGGAGTTTTGTGGAGTGTAGAGAAAGCCGCTGTTATCGGGTAGCCACGTTACTTCGCCGAAAAATACCGACGCGACGCTTTCAGGCAGCAACTTTTTGGTTGCTACGACCATCGTCCGTAGCGTCGAAAGCTCGGCACCACCTTGCTGCAAGCCAATCTCCACGCGCTGGCCGTCGTTGCTAGGCGTAAAAGCGGTCATAGCATAGGTTTTGCCTTTATCGTAGGCCGATGGGTCGAAGAGTAGCGTTTCTGCGCCAGTCTTTCCCTCGCGCAAGTAGAGCTTACCGACGGATTCGGCGGGCAAAGTTTTACGGTAGAAGTAGCGGTTGCCTCGTTTTTTTACTTCGCCGTAGCGGACGGGCCGCAGCTTGTCGTACCGCACGAAAGTATTGACGAGGCTGTCACGCCCCGGGATCCGGTCGAGCGTCCGCATAGTATAGTCCCCCTGGGCCTTGAACCACGCTTGCACCTCGGGGCTATTAGTGTCCTCGAGCCAGCGGTAGTTGTCCACCACGACCTTACCGAAATAGGTGTCGGTGACGGGCCGCTTAGGCGTGGCCGGCGGGGCGGACTGGGCGACGACGGGCAGCGAAGCCAGTAGCAGCAGCAAGCGGAGGAGTCTGGACAACTTCATGGGGCTATTTTGATGGGTTTGGCAACAAGGGCGGGGACGGCTAGCTTATCACCACCTGTAGCCGGAGCGCGGCCCGGGGCGTAGCGAGGCCCACCGGGCGCGGCTGAGGGGCCGGCGTGGTGGTAAAGACCCACCCAGCCCCAGAGGCTGACGTTACGGTGGAAGCCAGAAAAACCAGTTGCAAGTATTGAGGGAAAGAAGACATCAGCAGGGCAGAAAAAAGGATGAGAGACGGACTTGGCACTTGTTGGTGGTTCACTATGTCAGCAGCCTGGAGACGAGCAGATAAGAGGCCCCCGGCCTCCCTCGGCATCCGGCAGAACCCCAAGGAAAAAGGTGTTTCATAAGCCAGAGATTAGCATTGAGGGCCTGTAAGGGTCGGAGCGGCAGCAAGAATTTTACCGGTAAAAGAGCCTTGTAAGTACTCGGCAAAGCTATTGACCCTCAAAGCCATATCAAATAGGTAAGATTACTCAGACTTATTTCCTATTTTAGGGACTTGCTTTTGGCACCTCTCCCCACAGTATGTCAGCAACCCATACCCCGCGCTCATGGCCCACCTCACCCTTCACCATGCCCAGCAGCTGAATGCGGCGCTGGCCCCAATTTATGCCGACCCGCGCCCAGCCGATCTGCTCCAGCGGCTTTCGGCAGCTATCGACGGCGTGATGGGGGCCGAAATGACGTGTTTCGATTGCTTTGACACGGCGGGCCAGATGCGCAACCTTGGCGGCGGCGCGCCCGTCCTCTTTACCCCTGAGCTGCTCGGGCAACTGACCCAGCACATCCACGAACACCCTTTATTCCAGGGCATAATCGTCGAGCGAGCCGACGGACCGCTAAAAATTAGTGATTTTTGTTCGCACCAGCAGTTCGTACGGTCCTCCATCTTCAATGAGTTCTACCGGCTCATTGCCATCACCCACCAATTGATTGTGGGCTTCAACGTGCCCGGCCAGGGGTTAGTCACCTGCGCCCTTTCCCGCAGCCGCCGCGACTTTACGGAGGCCGAGCGGGCACTGTTGGCCTTTGTGCAACCCCACCTGAGCGCCCTGTTTCAACTAGCTTGGCGGACCCCTGCGGCGACCCCGGCCCTTGCAGCCACATTGGGCCTGACGCTACGCGAAGCCGTCATTCTAGACCAACTGACCCAAGGCCGACCCGACAAGACGATTGCCCAGTACTGCTGCATCAGCCCGCGCACAGTGCAAAACCATCTGCGTAATATTTACGCTAAACTAGGGGTTGATAACCGCACGGCCGCCAGCCTGCGGGCAGTAGCGGCGGGCTAAAGAGTTGGGCGCAGCGGCAGAATTAGGGGCCCCAGGGCACCAATTGTGAGACCCCGAGCGTTGGCCGCGTTGTACCTTTAGGGCCCTTTGCATAAAGTATTACTCCTTACCCTACTCTGTACCGCCCCGATGGCCGAAATATCCTGTTCCTTTTGCAACCGTAGCAAACGCGAAGTCGCCGTCATGATTTCGGGCATCAACGCCCATATCTGCGAAAAATGCGTGGGCCAGGCCCAGCACATCCTCGACGAAGAAGCCAAGGTCCAAGAGGCCGGCAAGCAACCCAAATTTAACCTCATCAAGCCCCGCGCCATCAAGGAGCACTTAGACCAGTACGTGATTGGCCAAGACGAAGCCAAACGCGTGATGTCGGTGGCAGTGTACAACCACTACAAGCGCTTGATGCAGAAGCCTCAGGAGGATGAAGTACAGATTGAGAAGTCCAACATCATCATGGTGGGCGAAACCGGCACCGGCAAAACCTTCTTGGCGCGGATGTTAGCCAAAATCCTGCAAGTACCCTTCTGCATCGCCGACGCTACGGTGCTCACCGAGGCTGGCTACGTGGGCGAGGACGTGGAGAGCATTCTCACCCGCCTGCTGCAAGCAGCCGACTACGACCTCGAATCAGCCGAGCGTGGCATCGTCTACATCGATGAAATCGACAAGATTGCCCGCAAGAGTGATAATCCCAGCATCACGCGCGACGTGAGCGGCGAAGGCGTGCAGCAGGCCCTGCTGAAGCTGCTCGAAGGCACGGCCATCAACGTGCCGCCGCAGGGGGGCCGTAAGCACCCCGAGCAAAAAATGATTTCGGTGAACACCGAGAACATCCTCTTCATTTGCGGTGGGGCCTTCTCGGGCATCGACCGCATCATCAAGAGCCGGCTGAATACCAAGCCGATGGGATTCGCCAAAACCAATCTGGAAGAGCAGGTGGACACCCAGAACTTCCTGCGCTACGTGTCGGCCCAGGACATGAAATCATTCGGTTTAATTCCCGAGCTAATTGGCCGCCTACCCGTGCTCACTTTCCTCAACCCGCTGGACAAGAACACGCTACGCCTAATTCTGACCGAGCCTAAGAACTCGCTCGTGAAGCAATACAAGCGTCTGTTTGACATGGAAAAAATCGACCTCGACTTCACCGAAGAGGCCTTAGCTTACATTGTGGACAAGGCCGACGAGTACCGCCTTGGGGCCCGGGGCCTGCGCTCCATCTGCGAGAGCATCATGACCGACGCTATGTTTGAGATGCCCGACGAAGTGGGAGCCGACGAGCTGCTCATCAACTTGAGTTACGCCCGCAGCAAGTTCGAGAAGTCGCCGTTGCGGCACATGCGGGCGGCATAGGATCCCTCAAAGGATTTCGCACCGAGTAAAAAGCGTCAAGGGCGTTTCGCAAAGAAGTCATTATCTCTGTGAAACGCCCTTGCCGCTTTTTGCTCGGCACGAAATTATTCCCGCAAGTACCCAATCATCAGCGCAGCAGTTTTTTGGGCAGCTTGCTGTTGGCCGAGTTTAGCGCGAATCTCGTCGTAGCCGGCCTTGATGCAGGTCTGATACGCTTCATCGGTGAGCAGAGCCTTTAGCTCATCGACAAGATTTCGAGCCGTGAAGTTGTTCTGAATCAACTCCTTCACTACTTCGCGGCCGGCAATTAGGTTCACGAGCGAAATGTAAGGCACCTTGATAACCATCTTGCCGATGGCGTAACTAATGCTGCTGGTGCGGTAGCACACGATTTGGGGTACGCCGAACAGCGCCGTTTCCAAAGTAGCAGTGCCGCTGGTGACGAGCGCCGCCGTAGCGTGGCTCAGCAGGTCGAAGGTTTGGTCGAAGACGAGGCGGATACCGTTGCGCTCAAAGTGCTGATAGTAAATGCGGTCAAGGTTATCGACGCCGGCCACTACGAACTGATAGTCCATGAACGGGGGCAGGATGGCCAGCATAATGTGCAGCATCTCCTCGATTTCCTGCTTGCGCGAGCCGGGCA
>JANPOR010000132.1:0-17275 GCA_031428075.1 Hymenobacter sp.
GTGGGTAAATAATGGGGCTCGAACCCACGACCTCCGGAATCACAATCCGGCGCTCTAACCAGCTGAGCTATATCTACCATGTTTTTCGGTGCTGCAAAGATAGGAAAGGAAGCGGAAGCAGGCAAGAAAAGTTCGGGGCAAGGCAAATGGCCGACCTTTGCGGTATGGAACCCATCGCTGCCCCGTCGTTTAACGATTTCAAACTCAACAAGCAATTACTCACGGCCGTGGCCGAAGCCGGTTTTACTGAACCCACGCCCGTGCAAGCCCAAACCATTCCGCTGCTGCTGGCCGGCCACGACGTGTTAGGCATCGCCCAAACCGGTACCGGCAAAACGGCCGCTTTCGGCCTCCCTCTGCTCATGAAGGTGAAGTACGCCCAGGGCCTCAATCCGCGGGCCTTGGTGCTGGCCCCCACCCGCGAGCTGGCTATCCAGATTGAAACCCACTTGAAAGCCTTGGCCACCCAGACCGACCTGCGCATTTTTGCCATTTATGGCGGTCTTGGGCCCAAAACGCAGATCGAAACTATCGCCCAGGGTGTGGATATTCTGGTTGCCACCCCGGGCCGGCTGATGGAGATTTATTTAAAGGGGGCCCTGGTGCTGAAGGATTTGAAAACGCTGGTGCTCGACGAGGCCGACAAGATGATGGATATGGGCTTTATGCCCCAGATTCGACGCATTCTGGAAATTATTCCGCGCAAACGGCAGAACGTATTGTTCTCGGCCACTATGCCCGAGCGGGTGACGCTGCTGAGTGAGGAATTTCTGGAGTTTCCCGTGCGGGTGGAAGTAACACCGCCGGCCCAAACCGCCTCGACTGTAACGCAGACCTTATACGAGGCTCCCAACCTGCTCACCAAAATTAACCTGCTGCATTTCCTGCTGCACCGCGACCAAGACGTGATGACCCGGGTACTGCTCTTCACCCGCACCAAGGAACATGCCGACCAAGTGGCTCACTTCTTGGAGCGCAAGGCCCCAACGGGCGAAGTACGCGTCATTCATGGCAACAAGGGCCAAAACGCGCGCATCAACAGCATGGATGCCTTCCGGGCCGGCGACGTGCGTTACATGGTGGCAACCGACGTGGCAGCCCGCGGCATCGACGTACCCCAGGTAAGCCACGTCATCAACTTCGACGTGCCCATCATCCACGACGACTACGTGCACCGCATCGGCCGCACGGGCCGGGCCCTGCACACGGGCGCCGCTATCACCTTCGCCAACGAGGCCGAAATGGCGCACATCGCCGAAATCGAAAAGCTTATCAAGCAGACGATTGAGAACATTCCGCTGCCACCCGAGGTGAAGGTGGAAGAAACGCCTTTTGAAGAGCAGCAAGTGATGAGCCGCGAGTTGGACGAGCGCCGGAAGCACCTCGACCCTGAATTTAAAGGGGCCTTCCACGAGCGCAAGGAATGGATAAAGCCAGGCGAAACCATCGACAAGCGCACGGGCAAGGTTTTTCAGACGGGCCAGAGAAAAAGCACAAAAGGTGCGAAGGCTAATCCGGGCAAAAAAGGCGCTTCGGCTCCCGGGGCCAAGGCATTGAAACGGCGCGGACGGTAAGATTCGGGGCTTAGCCTAGTGATGAAACATATGCCCGAAGCGTACACTCACAAACGTGAGCACGCAGCCCCAGAGCACGGCGCTCCACAGCATGTGCAGCATGATACGCGGACGAGGCACGCCCAGCAACGTAGCGATAATGGTGCCGCCGATGGGCGAGAGCAATATGGGCGTCAGGAACGCAATGCCGCCCATGCCGAACCGCCGGAATACCTTGATGATGTTGCGCGAGCGGCTGGAAAAAATGGGCGCCCGGCGCAGCCGACGCTGTAGCTGCCGGTGCCGCACCCACGCCCGTCCCACGCCCGAAATGACGAACACACTGGTCATCATACCCGCCACGGTGAGGCCCATGGTGAGGCCGAACGGTAAGCCCATGGAAGCCCCAGCCAAGGGGCCGCCAAAGAACTTGACCGTGCTCAACAGGAATACGGAAGCGTATTTGAAGGCGTGGGGCAACACGTCGGGAAATTGGGACGAACGGCGAGGACAGGCAAGACACCAGCCAGCGTAAAGATACCCCCGCCACGGGGCCGGGGCCCCGGCGCTAGATTTTGCTGCCGAACGCCAAGTCGCCGGCGTCGCCCAAGCCAGGGATAATGTAAGCCTGCTCGTTGAGGCGCTCATCGATAGCGGCCACCCAGAGGTGGGCTTCGGGGATTTCGCGGGCCACATGGGCCAGGCCTTCGGGCGAGGCGATGACGGCCGCGATGTGGACCTGCCGCGGCATGCCGAAGCGCAGCATGGCCCGGTAAGTCTGCACTAGGCTTTTGCCGGTAGCCAGCATGGGGTCGGCTAGGATGAGTACTCGCTCGTCGAGGCGTGGGGCCGAGAGGTAATCGACCTGCACCGTTACTTGGGCCGTGCCTTCGATGCGGTAGGCGGCCACGAAAGCGCTGGGGCTTTGGTCGAAATAATTAAGGAAGCCTTGGTGAAACGGCAGACCCGCCCGCAGCAACGTGGCCAGCACCGGGAAATCGTGCAGCAGCTTGCCAGTGGTTTCGGCCAGGGGCGTTTGCACGGGCTGGTCGGTGTAGCTGAGGTGGGCGCTGATGCGGTAGGCAATGATTTCGCCCAGCCGCTGCAAATTGCGGCGGAAGCGCAGGCTGTCTTTTTGCACATCCCGGTCACGCAGCTCGGCCAGGAAGTGGTTAGCGATGCTAGGTTCAGCGCACACCTCGTGGACGCGGGGGTTGGGCTCAGCGGCCGGCGCGGTTTCAAGGACGGGAATGGGCGGGGAAGCAGCCATACAGCAAAGGTTTTTGGAACGACAGGGCCAGCCGGCAGGATGCCAACCGCGTCCCGAAGTTGGCACAAAAACCCTCAACACCCGAGCTCGTATCCGCGGGCGCGGCCCCACGCTGTCAACGACGGGTTGCGTAGGTTTGTTAAATTAATTGGCCCGACGTACAATGCCTCTGGCCTTATCCGGCTGATTATCCTCCATTATGCATAAAATTCTTTTACTACTGGCTACCTGTGCCTTAGCGGCCGGCCACGCGGCGGCCCAGACGCCTACGGTCCCGATCCCCGCACCCACTAATACCCCAGCGGCCGGCGATGAGAAATCGAACTGGTACATCTTCAACGACACGTTGGCTACGCCCGCCGCTCAGAAGCCGATCCCGACTCAGCTCGCCCCGCCGGCCAGCCCGGCCCGCCCTACCGTCCCGGCGGTCATTGCCGCACCCATCGCGGTGCCTTTTTCCACCCAAGGGGCCACCTACGTGCCCCTCGACCCCGATACCTATCGGCTCATTGACCGCTACGCCATCAAGTTTGGGCCGGATTCACTGAACGATCCGCACACCAGCGTGCGGCCTTACACCCGTGCCGCTGCGGCCCGTTTGGGCGAACGCCTGCTCTCGCCCGACAGCACTGCCCAGGGCCCCGGCACGCTCTCGCGTGCCGACCGCTTCAACGCCCAGTACTTGCTGAAAGACAATTGGCCCAACTCACCCCACGGCACAGCCTTCAACCAGAGCACCAAGCCGATTCTCACGTATTTCTACCGCGACCAAACTGATTTATACAGCGTCCAAACCAAGGATTTTACGCTCCGCGTGAATCCGGTGCTGCTGCTGTCAGGTGGCAAGGACAGTGACATTGCCGGCATGCGCTACGTAAACACCCGCGGCGTGCAGGCCGAAGGCTCCGTGGACCAACGGCTGGGTTTCTATATATTCTTGACCGACAACCAGATAGCGGTGCCGGGTTACGTGCAGAACCGCATCCTGCGCGACACCATCGTGCCCCACGAGGGATATTTCAAGCCTTTTAAAGCCGCGGTGATAGGCCCCGGCAGCAGCGCCTACGACTTCTTTACGACGCGGGGCTACATCACCTATGCCGCCACCAAGCACATCAACGTACAGTTTGGGCACGACCGCAATTTTATTGGTAACGGCTACCGCTCGCTGATTCTCTCGGATTATAGTGCTCCCTATTTCTTCCTGAAACTGAACACGCGCATTTGGAAGCTCAACTACCAGAATCTGTTCACCGAACTCGTGGCGGAGAAGCTGAACGCGGACGCAGTGTACCCCAAGAAGTACATGGCCTTGCACCACCTGAGCCTAGACGTGACGCCGAATTTTAACGTCGGTCTGTTTGAATCTGAGGTGTTTGGCAATAGCCATAACCGCTTTGAGCTACAGTACTTAAATCCCATCATTTTCTACCGGGCTGTGGAGCAGAACGTGGGCTCAGCCGACAACGCCTTGCTGGGGCTCGATTTTAAGTGGAATATCAAGCACACGGCCCAACTCTACGGGCAAGTGGTGCTCGACGAATTTAAGCTGAGTGAGGTACTGGCCGGCAACGGCTGGTGGGCCAACAAACAGGCCGTCCAGGTGGGCGGCAAGTACATTGATCTGGCCGGCATTCGCAACCTCGATTTACAACTAGAAATCAACTACGTGCGGCCCTACACCTACCAACACGAGTCGGTTTACACAGCTTACACCAACTATCAGCAGCCCTTGGCCCACCCGATGGGAGCCAACCTGACCGAAATTCTGGGCGTCGTCAGCTACCAACCCCTGCCCCGCTTAAAATTAGTAGCCAAGGCCTTTTACACCGTGCAAGGGCTCGATTACGGCTACGATGCCTCGGGCAGTGTTATCACCACAGGGCCTATCAGTACGGATTCCCCAGACACTCCCATCAACACCGGCCACATTGGAAACTACGGCGGTAATCCGCTCACTCCTTACAATTCTCATCCGATGGACCATGGTAACCGCGTGGGCCAGGGTAACAGAAGCCGCTTGCTCCACACCGATTTCACGGCTACCTACCAGCCCCGCCTGAATTTATTTCTCGACGCCAAACTCATTGCTCGCCACCAGACTTACACCCTCACGCCGGCAGCCGACGGCAACGAAGTGTACGTCTCGGTGGCCGTGCGGTGGAATATTGCCCAGCGCCTGAATGAATTTTAAGGGCCTATGAAAACGTACCTCCGCATTCTGCAGTACGCCCGGCCGTTTGCTAGTTTTCTGCCGCAATACCTCATTTATACGGTGTTGGGTACCTTTTTTGGGCTAGCCAACTTCACGCTCATCATTCCGCTGCTGCAAGTGCTGTTCGACAAAACGGACAAGGTGCCGCAGCCGTCGGGTGGGAGCGTACCAGCTTTTCATTTCAGCTTGGATTGGGTGCGCGACACCTTTAATCATTTTTTCACTGGCATTCTGGCCGCGCAGGGCAAGTTGGGGGCCCTGGCATTTGTGTGCGCCATCGTGGTAGTATCGGTGCTGCTGAGCAATCTATTTCGGTACCTCAGCCTGCGACTGCTGGCTACGGTGCGGGCCCGCGTGATTCGTAACCTACGCAGGGCCCTGTACCACCGCATTATTGAATTGCAGTTGGGGTACTTTTCCGGCGAGCGCAAAGGCGACTTGATGTCGCGTTTCACCAGCGACGTACAGGAAGTGGAGACCTCGGTGGTGAACACCATGACGGCCGTCATCCAGGAGCCGCTCAAAATCATTGCGTTTTTCGCGCTGCTATTCTACATTTCGGTACCGCTCACGCTGTTTACGCTCATTCTGCTGCCGCTTTCGGGCGGGGCCATCGCGGGCGTGGCCAAGCGGCTGCGGCGGCAGGCCGAAATTAGTCAGAGTACGCTAGGCTCCATGATGTCGGTGATTGACGAGACGCTGGGCGGCATCCGGGTCATCAAGGCTTTCAATGCCCAGGGCTATATCAAGGGCAAGTTCGAGGAGCAAAACGACAACTACGCCCGCACCTCGCGGCGCATCGACAACACCCGCGACCTAGCCTCGCCATTCTCCGAGTTTGCTGGCGTGTCAGTGGTGGCCGGACTGCTGTACTACGGCGGCACGCTGATTTTGGGCGGGCACTCAACCCTAACGGGCGAAACCTTTATCGGCTATGTGGTGCTGTTTTCGCAGGTATTGACGCCGGCCAAGGCCTTATCGGGCTCGTTCGGCAACATCCAGCGCGGGCTAGTAGCCGGCGAGCGGGTGCTGCGCATCATCGACACCGAACCTACCGTACGCGACCGGCCGGGGGCCCTGGTACTGCCGCCCTTTGAGCGCGAAATTGAGCTGCGCGACGTGCAGTTCAGCTACGGCGACACGCCGGTGCTCTACGACCTGAATCTGACCATTAAAAAAGGCCAGATGGTGGCTTTGGTGGGCCCCAGCGGCGGCGGCAAAAGCACGGTGGCCGACCTACTGCCGCGCTTCTACGACGCCAGCGGTGGGCAGATTCTGATTGACGGGCACGACGTGCGGGCCTGCACCATCCACTCAGTACGCGACCAGATGGGCATCGTCACGCAGGAAAGCATCTTGTTCAACGATACGATTTTCAACAACATCCGCTTCAACACCGAAGCCACCGAGGCCGAGGTCATCGAGGCCGCCAAAATCGCCAACGCCCACGAGTTCATCGTGGCCAGCCCCGACGGTTACCAAACCGTGATCGGTGACCGGGGCGGGCGCCTCTCGGGCGGGCAGCGGCAGCGCCTGAGCATCGCCCGCGCCATTCTGCGCAACCCGCCGATTTTGATTCTCGACGAAGCCACCTCGGCCCTCGACACCGAAAGCGAGAAGCTAGTGCAGGAGGCCTTACAACGGCTCATGGCAGCGCGTACTTCACTCGTCATCGCCCACCGCCTGAGTACGGTGCAGCACGCCGACGAAATCATCGTGCTCCAGCACGGCCGCATCGTGGAGCGCGGCACTCATGATGAACTATTGCGCAGGTCTAACGGTGTTTATCAGCGTCTTAGCTCACTACAAACCAACGCCGCGCTGGCGTAGCGCCCGCCCGGAACCTATCTTTATTCCCAAACCCTTCACTTAAAACTTACTTCCCTCATGGTTGCTCTCAAGCGTTTCGTTTCGGTGGTGGTGATGGTGTATCTGCTGCTGGCGCTGCTGTTTCTACTGGTACCATCGGTGCGCTCCTCGGTAGCTGGCTTCGATTCAGCGCTGTCGGACGTGGAGCGGGAGCGGAATTTCTTCCAAGTGCTGGCCACCATTGGGGCCGTAGTCATGGCCTTGCAGTTGGTGGTTGAAAACCTCGACAGCAGCCTATTACGCCGCAGCGTGGCAAAGCAGGATGGCAAAATTAATGAGTTAAAAGCCAAGCTCTACGACCACCAACAAACCAACACGCGGGCAGCTGCCGGCCCCGCCCCCAACCGTTACGCCGCCCCGGTGCCGCCCATCGGGCCCACGCGGCCACTGTTCCCACAAAACGACCCGAGCCTGCCCAACACGCCGCCGGCCGAGCGGCCGACGCTATAATTTTTTCGCCTGCGTCAACGATTTCCGCGTGCCCAAGTCTACCCCCGTTTCACTTTCCGACCGTATCCGCGCCGAGCTGACCGAAGCCCGTGCCGTACTCGACCGCTTCTTAGCTGACGAGGCCAACGTCGTCCGAATCGCCCAGGCAGCCGAGATGATGGCCAACAGTCTAAAAAGTGGAGGCAAAATCCTCACCTGCGGCAACGGTGGCAGCCTCTGCGATGCTCAGCACTTCGCCGAGGAGCTGAGCGGGCGCTACCGCGCCGACCGCCGGGCCCTGGCCGCCATCGCTCTCACCGAGGCCTCGCACATGACCTGCGTGGCCAACGACTTCGGGTTTGAATTCGTCTTCAGCCGCTTCGTGGAGGCCTTGGGGCGGCCCAGCGACATACTGCTGGCCATCAGCACCAGCGGGAACTCACCCAACGTGCTCCGCGCCGCCGAAGCCGCAAGGGCCCTGGGCATGACCGTAGTGGCCCTCACCGGCAAGGACGGTGGCCAATTGGCCAGTCTATGCGACGTAGAAATCAGGGCCCCGCACGCCGGCTACGCCGACCGCATCCAAGAAATCCATATCAAGGTGATTCATATCCTGATTATGCTGATTGAACAGCTGGTGTTGACGACTTGAACGGTTACTTCTCCACGTTGCAATCCGCAAAATCCAACTAATCTGCAAAATCTGCGATTCATGCTCACCAAAACCTTCGGCTCAGCCGTACAAGGTGTCAATGCCTATACCATTGTTATCGAAGTTGTTGTGTCGGCCGGAACGGGCTTTGTGGTGGTGGGCCTACCCGACAACGCCATTAAGGAAAGCCAACAGCGGATTGAAGCGGCCCTAAAGTTCTGCGGCTACCGGATGCCGCGCACCAAAGTAGTGGTGAATATGGCCCCCGCCGACATCCGCAAAGAGGGCGCGGCCTACGACCTTCCCATTGCGCTAGGCATCCTGCACGCTTCGCAGCAGCTCACTACTGAACGCTTAGAGAAATACGTGATTATGGGCGAGATGGCCCTGGATGGGGCCCTACGCCCTATTCGCGGGGTGCTACCCATTGCCATCCAGGCCCGCAAGGAAGGCTTCAAGGGCATTATTTTGCCAAAGCAAAACGCGGAGGAAGCGGCCATCGTCAACAACCTTGATGTGATTGCCGTCGGGAGCATGCAAGAGGCCATTGACTTTTTCGAGGGCCGAACCGAAATAAAGCCCACGGTGGTCGATACCCGCGACCTATTTCAGCATTCGGTGAACAAGTACACGGCCGATTTTGCCGACGTACAAGGCCAGGAAAACATCAAGCGGGCCCTAGAAATCGCGGCGGCCGGGGGCCACAACGTGATTATGATTGGCCCGCCCGGCGCGGGTAAAACTATGCTGGCCAAGCGCCTGCCCAGCATCCTGCCGCCGCTGAGCATGCAAGAGGCCTTGGAAACCACCAAGATTCACTCCGTGGCCGGCAAGCTAGCGGGTGGCGGGCTGCTGAGTACGCGGCCGTTCCGGGCCCCGCACCACACGATTTCGGACGTGGCGCTGGTGGGCGGCGGCAGCAACCCGCAGCCGGGCGAAATCTCGCTTTCGCACAACGGCGTATTGTTTCTCGACGAATTGCCCGAGTTCAAGCGCACAGTGCTGGAGGTGATGCGCCAACCATTGGAAGAGCGCCGCGTGACCATTGCCCGGGCCAAGCTCAGCATCGAGTTTCCGGCCAACTTCATGCTGATTGCCAGCATGAACCCCTGCCCCTGCGGCTACTACAATCACCCCGAAAAAGAGTGCGTCTGCGGCCCCGGCGTTGTGCAGAGATACTTGAATAAGGTATCGGGGCCCCTGCTCGACCGCATCGACTTGCACGTAGAAGTGACGCCCGTAACCTTCGACCAGATGACGGAATCGCGAAAGGCCGAAACCAGCGCCGACATCCAGCCCCGCGTAGACAAGGCCCGCCAAGTGCAGGAAGCGCGCTTCAAAGAGTTTCCCGACGTGCATTCCAACGCCATGATGCCGCCGCAAATGGTGAAGGACATTTGCCAAATCAGCGAAGCGGGCCGAATGCTGCTAAAAACGGCAATGGAGCGCCTGGGCCTCTCAGCCCGCGCCTACGACCGCATCCTGAAAGTGGCCCGAACTATTGCCGACTTGGCCGGCACCGACGAAATCCAGATCCAGCACTTGGCCGAGGCCATTCAGTACCGTAGCCTTGACCGCGAAGGCTGGGCGGGATGATTGTTAGCGGGACCAGCCAATGTATTAATTTTGTCGAGTCTCAACCAGCTTGATCATGAAACAGCTATATAAATCCATTGTCAAGCCCCTACTTTTCAACCTCGACGCCGAGCGTGCTCACCATTTTGTTTTCGACAACCTACGGCGGGCGGCCCGCCTGCCAGGGGCCAAGAGCTTACTGCGTGGACTGTATAGTTACCGCCATCCAAGCTTGGCTCGGGAGGTCTTTGGGTTGAATTTTCCGAACCCGGTGGGGTTGGCGGCGGGATTCGACAAGAACGCTGCGCTCACCGATGAACTGGCCACGCTGGGTTTTAGCTTCGTGGAAATCGGCACGGTGACGCCCCGGCCGCAGACCGGCAACCCGGCGCCACGTCTGTTCCGGCTGCCGCAGGACGAGGCACTGATTAACCGCATGGGTTTCAACAACGAGGGAGCGGCGGCTGTAGCGGCGCGGCTGGCGCGGCGGCAGAACCGGCAACTCATCATCGGCGGCAACATCGGCAAGAATAAGGACACACCCAACGAGCGCGCCGCTGCCGATTACGTGGCAGGCTTTGAGGCCTTGGCCGACGTGGTTGATTATTTCGTGGTGAACGTGAGCTCGCCCAATACGCCCGGCTTGCGTGAGTTACAGGAGAAAAAGCCGCTGATTAACTTATTGCAGCAGGTGCAGGCCCGTAACCTGGCCCGCGCCACGCCCCGGCCCCTGCTGCTGAAAATCGCGCCCGACCTCACTGAGGCCCAACTCGACGATATCCTTGAAATTGCCCGGGAGACTCAATTGAGTGGCTTGGTGGCCACCAACACCACCATTAGCCGAAGCGGCTTGCGCACCGATGCTGGCCATGTGGCGGCCCTGGGCGCGGGCGGTTTGAGTGGCCGGCCGCTTCGGGCCCGCGCCACGGAAGTCATTCGCTATCTGCACCGCAAATCTGACGGGGGCCTGCCGATTATCGGCGCGGGCGGCATCCATTCAGCCGACGATGCCTTAGAAAAACTGGCCGCCGGAGCCGTACTGGTACAGCTTTATACCGGTTTCATCTATGAGGGCCCTGGGCTGGTCCGGAGCATCAATGAGCGATTGGCGGTGAGCAATCGCTAAATACTGCTATGTGGGTGGCGCGAGGTTTAGCTCCGTACCCGCACTACTTGATACCGACTGCTATACCCGTCGCGAAGTAGAGTGCGGGGCTGGTGTGCGAAACACGCGCGCAGATTTGCGCGAGAATTGCGTAAAATGAGCGCATTTTTTACGCTGCTATTGCGGCCACAAGACTAATTACAGAAGCTCGGGACCGATAATTTCTGCTAGGCCCCAGCGGGCTTCAAGCTGCACTTTGCCTTCTTTTCAAGACTCTCATTACCAATATTTCCAATGCATAAATTGGAAAATCTGCGTTAGCAGTGCCTTTTTGAATTAGTGTGTAAGCATATTTTTTTCAAAAAGATTGCAACTTATTAATTTCTGGACCGGTATAAAGCACGTTTTCGGCAGCGCAACGCTCCGCAAATGATATTCATATAATTTAAATTTTTCTAGAGTCATGAAGAAGATAATTCTCCCCCTAGCCCTCCTTGCCGGCATCGTTGGCACCGCACACGCCCAGACGGGCATCAAATATGGCGTAAAAGGTGGTTACAACCTCGCTACTTTCTCGGGTAACGACTCGCACGGCGTAGAATACAAATCAGGCTTCACGGCCGGCCTCTACGCAAACTTTGGTGTTGCCGACAACATCTCGATCCAGCCCGAAGTGCTATTCTCGCAAAAAGGCGCTTCGATTGACAACTTCCAAGGGCTACCGACTACTCGGTTTAAAACTACGCTGGAATACATCGACGTGCCCGTGCTGGCGCGCGTGAACACCGGCGAAGACGGCAAAGGTTTGTTCTTTGAATTGGGCCCGCAGGCTAGCTTCCTAGTGCACAACCGCGACTTCACCCAGACCGGCAATACCAGCACCCAAAGGACCGATAACACCAATAACGCTGACCTCAACAAGACAGTTTTTGCTTACGTGGGTGGCATTGGTTACCAAATCACCAACGGCTTGAGCCTCGGCCTGCGCTACACCGGCGATTTCACCCAGGTATACAAGCAAGATGCTTCGACAAACTACCCTGCTACGGCTTACGCTGGTGGCAACGGCCGGAACCCTAATGTGCACAATTCAGTGTTCCAATTCCAGGTGGGCTACGCCTTAGGGGGCAAGTAAGACCAGTTTTCGGCACCAAAAAAGCCTGGACTTCACATGAAGGCTGGGCTTTTTTGGTGGTTGTCAAAATGGTGCCGGCTACTTTTGCGCTTGTTCCTTTTATGTTTCCATGCAAAAAACAATTCTCACCCTTGTCCTGCTAGGGGCCTTCACCGGCGCTGCGCAGGCCCAGTACCGCGGACGCGGCGGCAACGTATCGTTGGGCCTCAAGACCGGTGCCTCGCTCACCAATTTTGTGGGTAGCGATGCAAACGGCTACCTTAGCCGCTTTGGTTACAACGCGGGTATCTTCGCCAATATAGGCCTCACACGCCTGATAGCCTTTCAACCCGAGGTGCTGTATTCGCAGAAAGGTGCCAGATTTAACAACCTCGGTGACGCCGGAGTACGCATGCACTACGTCGATGTACCACTGGCATTTCATGTCAACACCGACGGTTTCTTCTTCGAGGCAGGGGCCCAAGTAGGTTTTTTGGTGGCCGCAAAGTACCAGAATGGCAGCACCTCGACTGATATTACGGACAGGTACAAAAGTATCGATTTTGGCTATCTGGCGGGCTTGGGTTACCAACTTAAGCACGGCCTGGGTATTGGCCTGCGCTACAACGGCGAGTTCACCAATTTCCCCAACTCGTCGGTGATTGGCAATACAACAGTGCAGCCGCGGACGCGCAACAGCGCTTTTCAACTCTACGCTACTTATTCGTTTAATTAATTTACGACAGCAGCTAGAGAACATAAAAGCCCACTTGCTGTGCAGCAAGTGGACTTTTATATTGGGGCCCGGATGTGGGCTACCGCGTTTCGGCCGCCGCGTAGTTGCGGTAGAAGTGCGGGATGGTTTCGATGCCTTTCAGGAAATTGAAAATACCGAAGTGCTCGTTGGGGGAGTGGATGGCATCGGAGTCCAAGCCGAAGCCGAGGAGCACCGAGTCGATGCCCAACTCGGACTTGAACATGGCCACAATTGGGATGGAACCGCCCCCGCGCGTGGGCACGGGGCGCGTGCCGAAGGTGGTTTCCATGGCGTCGGCGGCGGCGCGGTAGGCGGCCGAATCAGTGGGCGTGACAACAGGTTCGCCGCCGTGATGGGGCCGTACCTGTACCGTAACGCCGGCCGGCGCAATGCGCTTGAAGTGCTGCTGAAACAGGGCCGTAATCTCATCGCTGGTTTGGTGCGGCACCAAGCGCATGGAGATTTTAGCGAAGGCCTTCGACGGAATCACCGTTTTGGCGCCCTCGCCGGTGTAGCCGCCCCAAATACCGTTTACATCGAGCGTGGGACGGATGCTGGTACGCTCCATTGTGCTGAAGCCGGCTTCGCCGTAGGGGGCCGTTAGCCCGATGCTTGCCTCAAACTCGGCGTCGTCGAACGGGGCCTTGGCCAACTCAGCGCGGACCTCGGGGCTCAGATCTTCCACGTTGTCGTAAAAGCCGGGGATAGTGATGTGGCCATGCTGGTCGTGCAGGCTGGCAATCATTTCACACAAGGCATTGATGGGGTTTTGCACCGCCCCGCCGTAGAGGCCCGAGTGTAGGTCGCGGTTGGGGCCCGTCACTTCCACTTCGTGGTAACTCAGGCCCCGCAGGCCCACTTCGATGCTTGGCACGTCGTTGGCCAAGATGCCGGTGTCGGAAAGCAAAATAACATCGGCCTGGAGCTTCTCTTTATTGGCTCGCACGAAAATTTCGAGGTTACTGGATCCGATTTCTTCCTCACCTTCGAACATGAACTTGATGTTGCACGGCACACCGCCCTGGCCGTCGCGCATCATGAGCTCGAATGCCTTGACGTGCATGTAAGCCTGTCCTTTGTCGTCGCAGGCCCCCCGGGCATAGACATTGCCGTCCTTAATAACCGGCTCGAACGGCGGCGAAATCCACAGCTCGTAGGGGTCGGCGGGCTGCACGTCGTAGTGGCCGTACACGAGCACCGTAGGCCGGCTGGGGTCGGTGAGGTAGTCGCCATACACGATGGGGTAGCCTGCGGTTTCGCACAGCTCCAAGTTTTGCACGCCAGCTTCGGCGAGGCGGTCGCGGAGGTACTCGGCGGCCCGCCGCACGTCGCTGCTGAATTTCGGGTCGGCCGACACGCTAGGAATGCGTAGCCACTCGAGCAATTCGTCGAGAAAGCGCTGCTGGTTATCGGCAAGGTAGGAAACAGCCATTGGGTGGGATAGGGCTAAGAGTGATGCAGAAGCTGTGCAAAAGTAATCCTTATGGATTATCCCTGGTGAGAGGCCAGCACATTAGCCCTGAAGCTGCGCGTACTCGCGTCGGGTGAGGCGATATTGGGCCAGGTCGTGGTACTCACCGTCGCGTTTGATGTGCTCTACGAAATAGCCTTCCTTCACCATGCCATTTTTCAGCATGACGGCCCCCGAACCCGGATTTTGGCCGGTGTGGTTGGCCATGATTTTATTCAGTTTCAACTCCTCAAAGCCGAAGCGCAGCACAGCAGCCAGGGCCTCGGTCATCAGGCCCTGGCCCCAGTAGGGCACGCCCAGCCAGTAGCCAACTTCGCCGCGGTCGAAGCGCGGCTCGATTTTAAGGCCGATACCGCCGACGAACTCACCAATGGCCTTCAGCTCGACGGCAAACGTGACACCCTCGCCCAGTTGGTAGGCTTCGTAAGTGAGGCGCAGCCAGTTGTAGGCGTAGTCGGGGTGGTAAGGGTGCGGCATGTTCAGGGTGTTGCGGGCCACGGCTTGGTCACTGGCCAGGGCCACTATGCGCGGCACGTCGGCGTCGACCAACTCGCGCAGCACCAACCGCGTGGTTTCGAGGCGGGAAAAAGGCTTCATTATCGGACAGGAAAGACGTAAAGAAGGCCCCCGGTGCTACCGGGCCCAGGGCATGGGCACCCGGCTTTCGGTGCCGCTGCGCAGCCGCTCGATGTTGGCACGGTGGGTGTAAACGAGCAGGCCCGCCACCGCAAAACCGCACCAGACTTGCAGCGGAATATCAGGCCGGAATGGCTTCCAGGGCAGCAGTTGCAGCAGCGCAAAGGCCACGCCGGCCGTCATCGACGAGAGGGACACGTATCGGCTGAGGACCAGCACGGCCAGAAACACCAAGATGCATACGCCGACGGTGGCTGGCGCAATGGCCAGCATCATGCCCACGATAGTAGCTACGCCCTTACCGCCCCGGAACTGCGCCCACACGGGGTAGATGTGTCCCACTACAGCCAGCACGCCGCAGGCCAGCCGCGCGTAAAACAGGTTTTGGGCCCCCAGGGCCCCGGCGTCCAGCAGAGCATTGGGCAAAAAATAAGCCACCGCAAACCCCTTGAATGCATCGACTAGCAGCACGGCCGAGCCAGCCTTCTTGCCCAGCACCCGGAAAGTGTTGGTGGCCCCGGCGTTGCCGGAGCCATGCTTGCGGATGTCGGCCAAGTCAAAAAAACGGCGACCCACCCACAGCGCCGTGGGGATAGAGCCGAGCAGATACGCCGCCAGCAGCGCCAGCAGCAGCAAAGGAATATTCATATCCAGGCAAAGGTACAGCGGGCGGACTACGCCCTACCAAAGGCAAAAAAGGCCCCGCTGCCGTTCAGCGGGGCCTTTTGAAAATATTACCGAGCAGCGTTATGAGCCGCCAAAAGGATCGTCGGGGTCGGCTTTCTTGTTCTTCTTCTTTTTCTTAGGAGCCTCATCTACGGGCGCATCAGCGGGAGCCGCAGTGTCGTCGGTCACGGCGGCCTTATCCTTTCTCCTCTTTTTGGAGGGCTCATCCGCCGGGGCCGCATCGGGCGCGATGGTTTTGGTGGCAGCAGCCGGAGTCTTTTGCTTCGTCTTGGAAGCATCTTCAGCCGGTTGGTTTCCCGCTTCGGTGGCAGCCGCCGCCGCATCCTTTTCTTTTTTACGCTTTTGCCGGCTGTTGTCCTCACCAGGAGCCGCGGCAGCGGCAGCAGCCGGAGCAACGGCGGCGTCGGCTTTGTCCTTTTTCTTCTTGGAGGCCTCTCCGGCTGGCGCAACGTTGGTATCGGTAATTTCACCGTTCCCGAAGGGGTCGTTATCCTTGGCCTTTTTCTTCTTTTTCGGAGCTTCTTCGACCGGTGGGGTGCTGCCATCGGTGATTTCGCCGCTGCCAAAAGGATCATCGGCCTTGGTTTTTTTCTTCTTCCTGTTGCTACCCACGGCCGGCTCATCGGGGGTCACCAGGGGCTCGGGCCGGGCCGCCAGCTTACCGCTTTTGCCAAGGTACTCTTTCTGAAAGCGCGAGCGGAAGCCGTCGACATCCGTCAGTTCACTCAGAAAGACTGAGTAGCTGGTCGCCGTGTTAGGGTCGAATTTGGCCTTGCTGCTAATTTCGTAGTTGAAATTATCGCCCCCGGAATTGGCCAGCAGGATGTTATTGGCATATTTGAGGTAATACCATGACTGCGGTTCGACCTCTAAATAGATTTCTACCTCATCGATGGCATTTACGCGCCGGATTTCCACGTAGCCGTCGATCAGCGCGTTCAGGGGTTGCTTACCTACGCCCGCTAGGCCAATCTGGCCAACCGAATGCCACGCCTTCTTTTTATTATTCCAGCGCAGGTCTACCTTGCTCAGCACGAGGGTGTGGGCCAGCTTGGGCGAAAGCTTCATGAGCGCATCGGCGGCGCCTTTGCGCGCGGCGTAGGCGTCGACTCCTTTATTACCCAGGAAGGGCCCCAGCTTGTACAGCTCGTTGGCAGAACCGTTCTGGGCTTCGGGCGAGTGCTTGGTAGAGCGGGCCAACTCGGCGCCCATCACTTCCACGGCTTTGGGCGGCATCACAATGTCGATGCCTAGCAGGGCATCCACGCTGTAGCGGGCACTGTCGGGGTTGGCGGTACCCACCCCGCTGCCTGTCATGCCATAGTTCTTATTCGATTTAATGAACGTCATCGGTCCGTGAAAGCTCATCTGACCCGTCGAATCTTGGTAGGTCAGCGCGGCTCTATCGTAGCCATTGGGGTCGGCCAGGTCGTTGCGGGAGAGTGTAAACAGTCCTTTTTTCGCTTCGTAATGCAGCTTGCCATCGACGGTGAACAGCGGCGCGTCGGCCGGGTCGGGCATGGCGGACGCGTAAAGCGGATACACGCTGTTCGACTGATCCGATAAAAACAAGCCCGTCGTGAGCGGGGTCCCGTCCTCAGACTTCGCGTCGCGCAGCGTCAGCGTAATATTCTTGGGGTCAATGCTATCCTTCACCACCACCCATCCGGAACGGGAGCGGTCCTTGCCGAACCGGAGCTGCACTTGGCCGTTAAAAATCAGTCCCCTTCGCTGCGAGTTCAGCTTCACGTCGCCGCGGTAGCCGATACGCGGCGCCAGCAGAAATTGAGTGTTGGTTTGCACGGCCGCCGTGGCGGTGGTGGCGGGCCCCGTGGCCGGACCGGCCGCGTCACCCGCGGCCGTCTTCTTACGAAAAAGGATCCCGCCGCTCTTGCGCACCGCGGCAGTTACGACCGAGTCGCTCACAAAATTCGTAAACTTG
>JANPOR010000133.1:0-25800 GCA_031428075.1 Hymenobacter sp.
ACGGCGGCGAAGACCACGGCGACGCCCCCGTGGGCCAGGCCGCAGCCGGAGCCCCCGACGAAGTGGTGCTGCCCAAGGAAAGCCAGTTCCTGTTCGACATCCGCACCCAACTGGCCGGCCGCGACTCGCTCACCACCCGGCGCACCCTGCTGGGCGTGGTGAGCGCGGCCCCCGGCGGCGAGGGCCAGCTGGTGGCCCCGCAACCCGGCCGCCTGGTGACCCTAAACGTGCGCGTGGGCCAGGCCGTGCACGCCGGCCAAGTGCTGGCCGTGCTCGACCAGACCCTGGACGCACCCGCTCAGCTTAGCCTGAGCACCGGCACCGCCAACGCCCAGGCCGAGCTGCGTGCCGCCGAGCAGGACTACGCCCGGCTGCAAACCATCGCCGACATCGCCGCCCGCAAGGACGTGATAGCGGCTGACTTGCGCCTGCGCCAGGCCCGCCAGAACGCCGGCATTCTCAACGGCCAGGGCCGCCAGCGGCGCGTGGCGCTCACCGCGCCCATCAGCGGGACGGTGGACGTGTTCGCCCTCGCGGTGGGTCAGCAGGTCACGGCGGGCCAGCAATTGCTGACGGTCATTAATCCCGGCAAGTTGACGGTGACGGCCCAGGTATTCGCCGCCGACATGGACCAGATGACGCCCGCCAGCGGCTTCGTAGTGGAGGGCCTACAAGACGGAAGCCGCACGCCGGCGCGGCTGGTGTCCTTCAGCAACGTGGTGAACCCGGTGAACCAGGCCCGCCAGCTCGTGCTGGCCGCCACGGGCGGCGCGGGCCTACGCCCCGGCCAGAGCGTGAACGTGCGGGTGCAGGACCGCGCCGGCAGGCCCCAGCTGGCCGTGCCCACGGCAGCCGTCACCGACATCGGCGGCAAGCCGGCCGTGTTCGTCCACACCAGCCCCGAGGTATTCAAGGTGCGTTTCGTGCAGCCGGGCCCGGCCGACGACCGGCAGACGGTGATTGTGGGGGGCCTGCAGCCGGGCGAGCGGGTGGTGACGCGGAATACCTACCAGCTCAAATCCGTGTACCTGAACCAGTAAGCCATGCTCGACCGGATTATCCGCTTTGCCCTCGAAAACCGGCTGCTCACGCTGGCCTTCGCCGCAGCGCTGCTCGTAGGCGGCTTCACCACCCTGCGCGGCCTGCCCGTGGATGTGCTGCCCGACCTCGACCGGCCCCGCGTCACGGTGTTCCTCGAAGCCCAGGGCATGGCCCCGGAGGAAGTGGAGGCCCTGGTGACACGCCCCGTGGAAACGGCCCTGAACGGGGCCACCGCCGTGGAAGCCGTGCGCTCCAACTCAGCCATTGGCCTGGGCTTGGTGTTCGTGGAGTTCAACTACGGCACCGACATTTTCACCGCCCGCCAGGTGGTGGCCGAAAAGCTGCAAACCGTGCAGGGCCAGCTGCCGGCCGGCATCACGCCGGTGCTGGGGCCCATCTCGTCGGTGATGGGTCAGATTATGCTCATTGGGCTGAGCAACACCGGCCAGGGCCCCACCACGGCCGCCGACCTGCGCACACTGGCCGACTATACCGTGCGCCAGCGGCTGCTCAGCATTCCGGGCGTGGCCCAGGTCATCCCCATCGGGGGCGACTCGCGCCAGTACCAGGTGCTGGTGAACCTGGCCCGGCTGAACGCCACGGGCCTGACGATTAACCAGCTGGAAGAAGCGCTGCGCCGCTCCAACCTCAATACTACCGGCAATTTCTTCGACCGCAACGGCTCGGAAGTACTCATCCGCAACCTGGGCCGGCTGCGCTCGGTGGCCGACATCGAGGGCATCGTAGTAGGCTACCGCGCGGGCTCGCCCATTACCGTGCGGCAGGTGGCGGACGTGCGGTTTGGAGCCCGCTTCAAGCGCGGCGACGGCAGCGTAAACGGCCGCCCGGCGGTGATTCTGAGCGTGGAAAAGCAGCCGGGCGCCAGCACCCTGGATTTGACTGCTCAGGTGGAAACGGCCCTGGCCGGCTTACAACCCTCGCTGCCGAAGGACGTGCGCTTCAACTCGCACCTGTTCCGCCAGTCGGAGTTCATCAGCAACTCGCTCACCAACGTGGAGGACGCCCTGCGCGACGGGGCCATCCTGGTCGTCATCGTGCTATTCGCCTTTTTGCTAAACGTACGGACTACGGTTATCTCACTCACAGCCATTCCGTTGTCGCTGCTAGTCACAGCCCTGGTATTTAAAGCGGCCGGCATCACGATTAATACGCTTACACTGGGCGGACTGGCCATCGCCATCGGCGAGCTGGTGGACGACGCCATCGTGGACGTGGAAAACGTATTCCGCCGCCTGCGCGAAAACCGGGCCCTGCCCCAGCCGCGGCCGGCCTTGCAGGTGATTTACGCAGCCAGCTCGGAGGTGCGCAACTCCATTGTGTACGCCACCGTCATCGTGGTGCTGGTGTTCCTGCCGCTGTTTGCCCTTTCGGGCATCGAGGGGCGGATTTTTGCGCCGCTGGGCGTGGCTTACATCACCAGCATCGTGGCTTCGCTGGTGGTGTCGCTCACCGTCACGCCGGTGCTCTGCTACTACCTGCTGCCCAACATGAAGATGAGCGCTGAACAGGACAGCCGACTGGTGCGCTGGCTCAAGGGCAAGGATACGAAACTGTTGCACTTCGGCTTCACCCACCCCCGACTGATTCTGGGTACGACCGGCGCGCTGTTCGTGGCGGCGGCCATCACGGCGTCTTTCTTTGGCACCGAGTTTTTGCCGCCTTTCAACGAGGGCTCGCTGACGGTGAACTTCTCAGCCCCGGCGGGGACGTCGCTCACCGAGTCGAACCGGCTGGGCACCCTGGGCGAGCAGTTGCTGCTGGCCGTGCCCGAAGTGGCCTACACCGCCCGCCGCACCGGCCGCGCCGAGCTGGACGAGCACGCCGAATCGGTGAATAACTCGGAAATCGAGGTGGCGTTCAAAACGCCGGAGGAATTGAAAAAGGCCGGCTTGCCGATTCGGCCCAAGGCCGCAGTGCTGACGGACGTGCGCCAGCGGCTCAGCATCCTGCGCGGGGTCAATATCAACATCGGCCAGCCCATCTCGCACCGCCTCGACCACCTGCTGAGCGGGGTGCGGGCCCAGGTGGCCATTAAGCTCTTCGGCAACGACCTGCTGGAGCTACGTCGCTACGCCGCCGGCATTCGCACCGCCGCGGCCGCCGTGCCGGGCGTAGTCGACTTGCAGGTTGAGAAGCAGGTGCAGGTGCCGCAACTGCTCATCCGCCCCCGCGAGGAGGCCCTGCGCGCTTACGGCATGGAGCGCGGCCAAGTGGTGCAGGACCTGGAAACCCTGTTCCAGGGCTCGGTGGTATCGAGCATTCTGGACGGCCAGAAGAGCTTCGACCTGGTAGTGAAGCTGCCCGAAAGCCAGCGCCAGGACCTGGCCACCATCGGCAACACCCGTATTGAGACGCCGGGCGGGGGTTTCGTGCCGGTGTCGGCGGTGGCCGACGTGAGCTACGAGCCGGGCCCCAACACCATCAACCACGAAAATACCCAGCGCCGCATCACCATCTCGATGAACGTGGCCGGGCGCGACCTGGGCAGCACCGTGAAGGAGGTGCAGCAGCAGATTCAGCAGCGGGTGCACCTGCCCACGGGCTACTACCTCACCTACGGTGGGCAGTTTGAGAGCCAACAGGCGGCCAGCAGCAAGATTCTCTGGCTGAGCCTCTTTTCCTTCCTGGGCATCTTTCTGGTACTGTACGCGCACTTCAAGTCGGGGCTGCTGGTGGCCCAAATTATGCTCAACATCCCACTGGCCCTCATCGGGTCGGTGGCGGCGGTGCTGCTCACGGGTGGCACGCTCAGCATTGCCTCGCTGGTGGGCTTCATCACCCTCACCGGTATCGCCTCACGCAACGGCATCATGATGATTTCGCACTACATCCACTTGCTGGAAAAAGAGGGCGAAACTTTCTCCGATCACCTGATTGTGCGCGGCTCGCTGGAGCGGCTGGTGCCGGTACTGATGACGGCCCTGGTGGCGGCCCTGGCTCTGGTGCCCCTCACGCTGGACAAATCGGCAGCGGGCAAGGAGATTCTCTACCCCGTAGCCGTCGTCATCCTGGGAGGACTGCTCTCGAGCACGCTGCTCGACATCGTGGTGACGCCCGTCGTGTTCCGCCTGGTGGGCGAGCGGGCCCTGCGGCAGTACCGCGCCAACCACACCGGCCCCCACCTGGGCGCGAGCCCGGCCGGAGTGGATGCCCCGCCCTTCGGGGCCCCTGCTGCGGCCGGGCCCACCGCCGGCCTGCAGCCCGCCTAATATGGAACAGCCTGGCCCTGCCTCCGGCACTATTTTCTACGTCAAGCACGTCGTGTGCCCCCGCGGCATCCGGGTGCTGCGCGAACTGCTGGCGGAGCTGGGCCTGACGCCCCGGCGCGTGGAACTGGGTGAGGCCGAAGTAGCGGAAGCCGCCGATGCCATCGACTGGCCGGCCCTGGAACGAGTATTGTTAGCAACGGGCTTTGCGCTGCTGCGCCTGCCCCGGCAGCGGTTGGCAGCCGACATCAAGGCCGTGGTGCGCGAGCTACTGCGCGATAACCCGACGCAGCTGCGGGCGGGCGTTTTCCCGCCGCTGCTCAGCGAGCGTTTGGGCCACACCTACGGCCACCTCAGCCACCTCTTCCGCGCCGTCGAAGACGTGAGTCTAGAGCATTTCATCATTGGGCAGCGCATCAAGCGGGTGATGGAATTGCTGGCCACCAGCCGACTGCCCGTTAGCCACCTGGCCCGGCAACAAGGTTTCAGCAGCCTGGCCCACCTCTCGCGCCAGTTCCGGCGCTGCACCGGGCTCACGCCCACTGCTTACCGCCAGCAGTGCGGCCCGCCGGTGGCAGAAATGTAGCAGGATTGGGCGCTTAATTGTGCAAAACCAGGCCTACCTGTTTCAGTAAACAATAAAATTATTCACTCCGGTAAATTCTTACTCCTATGCCCATTCAAAACCAAGCCCTACTCGACGCTCTCAACACCTGTGTCGCGTCCTGTGAAAATTGCGCTACTGCTTGCCTGCAAGAAGGAGACGTGAAGATGATGGTTCGCTGCATCGGCCTTGACCGCGACTGCGCCGATATCTGCGCCCTGACTGCCCGCTTCGTGGCCCGCGGCTCGGAGCACGCCGCGCACCTGATGAAAGAGTGCGCCGAACTCTGCAAGGCCTGCGGCGACGAGTGCGAGAAACACAGGGCCTACGTGCACTGTCAGGAGTGCGCAGCGGCCTGCCGCCGCTGCGAGGCGGCTTGCCGCGCTGGCTTGAGCATGGCGGCCTAAGCTGCTTCCTTGTTAAAAATGCTATTTCAGGGTAATGCAAAGTATTTTTTTTGTTGACGATGAAGCGGATAGCTACGAATTGTGCAAGCCCCAGGCGTAATCCTGCACCCATTTACTGGCACGTAGGGAGCAGCATTATGCGTTGTTATCGCATGGCCACTACCCTTGGTCGCTAATCCCAATTCGTCATGAAAACCCTTCAATTCAAAACTAGTATCAACTGCGGCGGCTGCATCAAGGCGGTGACTCCTACTCTAAACCAGGAAGCTGGAGCTGGCAACTGGCAGGTGGACACGGCCAACCCCGACAAGGTGCTGACCGTGAGTTCGGACCGGCTCACCGCGGAGCAGGTCATACAAGCCGTTGAGAAAGCCGGTTTCAAGATTCAAGCCGCATCAGCATAGCAAACAACCCAGCCGGTAAAGCCTGGTGCCCAGAATCCGGGCACCCCTACTAGCGGCCCTCGATTACCAGCACAACATGATAATTATCATCTGGTAAGGCAGTGATTATCATGGGGCCGTTTCTGACCAACGCTGATATTTGTGCCTACCTGTTTCGCGCTTGGTGCTCGTTTTTCGCCGCTGGCGAACGGGCGGCCCAGCAGCGGGCTTGCTAGCAACCTCTCAAACAACATTCACCTTCCTTTTACCTCAACAATGAAAAAACTTCCCATCCTCCTGTCCTTATTCCTCTTCACCGGCCTCACCAACGTAACCTACGCCCAGACCGCCCCGAAGGCCACTGCCAGGTCCGCCAAGAAGTCATCCGCTGATTATTGCACGATGAAAAACGGCAAAATGACCATGATGAAGGGCGGCAAAATGATGCCCATGACCGCCGACATGACCATGAGCGACGGCACCATGTGCATGGCCGACGGCACCTGCAAGCGCAAGGACGGCACCACCATGAAAATGAAAGAAGGCCAGTGCATGATGATGAACGGCAAAATGACGATGCGCACGGGCATGAAAGGTGGCCATAAAATGGAAGGCATGAAAATGTAAGCAGGCGGCCCCTGCATTGGGGCCCTCGTTTTCATTCGCTTCCTGTGTAGTGGACCCGCGGCCAGCCGTGGGTCCACTTTTTTAAACCTCCCCGCTCCCTACAGTATGGCGCACCAACTCGAGCCAGCGACGGGCACCCCGCAGCCAGTACCGCTCAACCCGACGAACCAGCCGAAGCTGGCCCCCGGCGCCACAGTACCGGCCGGCCAGCCAGCGCGGCAGTCCCTCAATCAAGCCGGTTACCACGAGCCGGCGGCCCTCTTGCCGCGGCCAGGCGTGCCGGAAACCGTGGCCCCCGCGGGCAATGGACCAGAACCGATGAACCACGGTAAGATGGGGGGCCACGACCACGGGGCCATGATTGCCGACTTCCTGCGCCGGTTCTGGATTTGTCTGGCCCTGTCGGTACCCGTCGTCGCCGGGTCCATGATGTTCCAGAACCTGGTGGGCTACCACTTCACCTTCCCCTACCGCACCCCGCTGCTGCTGGGGCTAGCGTCGGCCATCTACCTCTACGGGGGCTGGCCATTCCTCAGCGGCACGGTGGGGGAGCTGCGCAGCCGGCGCCCGGGCATGATGACGCTGGTGGCGGTGGCCATCACCGTGGCCTACGGCTACAGCGTGGCTGTGACGGTGGGCTGGCTGCGAGGCATGGACCTGTTCCTGGAGCTGGCCACCCTGATTGACATCATGCTGCTGGGGCATTACCTGGAGATGAAATCGGTAGCCGGGGCCTCGCACGCCCTGGAGTTGTTGGTGCAACTGCTGCCCGCCGAAGCCCACAAGAAAGAGGGCGACGACATCCGCGACGTAAAAGTCCTGGCATTGGCGGTGGGCGACGTCGTGCTGGTGCGGCCCGGCGAGCGCATCCCCACCGACGGAGAGGTAGTGGACGGCAGCAGCGCCGTCAACGAGAGCATGTTGACGGGCGAAAGCGTACCGGTGCAGAAAGGGGCGGGCGGCAAGGTCATCGCCGGGGCGGTGAACGGCGAGGGGGCCCTCAGCGTCTGGGTCACGCACCAGGGGGCGGACAGCTACTTGAGCAAGGTGGTAAAGATGGTGGGCGAAGCCCAGAACACCAAGTCGCAAACTCAGGCCTTGGCCGACCGCGCCGCCGGCTGGCTCACGGCCGTGTCGCTGGCGGGCGGCCTCGGCACGCTCGCAGTCTGGCTCTGGCGGGGCAAAGGCGCGGCCTTCGCCATCGAGCGCATGGTCACGGTCATGGTCACGGCCTGCCCCCACGCGCTGGGCGTAGCTATCCCGCTCGTGGTGGCCATCTCCACGGCCATTTCGGCCCGCAAGGGGCTGTTGATTCGCAACCGTACCGCCTTCGAGGAAGCCCGCAAAATCACGGCGATGGTGTTCGATAAAACCGGCACGCTCACCGAGGGCCAGTTCGGCGTGACCCGTGTAAAAGCGCTGGCCGCCGGCCTCGATGAGGCGGGCCTGCTGGGAATGACGGCCGCTCTGGAGCAGCAATCGCAGCACCCCATCGCCCAGGGCATCGTCCGCGAAGCCCACCAGCGCAACATCCCTTTGCCGGCCATCCAGGATTTTCAGTCCCTCACGGGCCGGGGCGTTTCAGCCACCGTGGCCGGAAAAGCGGTGGTGGTGGCCAGCCCCGGTTACCTGAAAGAAAAGAACATGGCCCTGCCCCCGGAGGCGGTCGGCAACGGGGCCGAGACGGTGGTATTTGTGCTCCGGGACGGCCAGCTGGCGGGCTACGTGGCCTTGGCCGACCGTCTCCGCTCCGATTCCAAGGAGGCCGTCCACCGCTTGCAAGCCCAAGGCATCAAGGTGTATATGGCCACCGGCGACAACCAGCAGGTGGCCGACGCCGTGGCGAAGGAACTGGGGCTGGACGGGGTATACGCCCAAGTACTACCCGACCAAAAGGTGAAAATCGTGCAAGACTTGCAGGCCCAGGGCCAGTTCGTGGCCATGACCGGCGACGGAGTGAACGACGCGCCTGCACTGGCGCAGGCCAACGTGGGCATCGCCGTGGGTTCGGGAACGGACATTGCGGCCGAAACCGCCGATATCATCCTGGTCAACAGCCGGCCCACCGACATCATCAACCTGGTAGAGTTCGGCCAGGCTACCTACCGCAAGATGCAACAGAACCTATTCTGGGCCACGGGCTACAACGTCATCGCCCTGCCGCTGGCGGCGGGCGTACTCTACCCGCATTTTGTGCTCAGCCCGGCCATCGGCGCGGTGCTCATGAGCGCGAGCACGGTCATCGTGGCCCTGAACGCGCAGCTGTTGCGCCGGTCGCTCAAGTAGCACCAAGCCCTCCTTTTATCTACGCCGACATAAACCGGGTGTGAACCATCCTAATAAGCATGGCTGAGGCCCGCATTTTACCTATTGGTTGGCTTCGCACTTGGCTTGCCACACCTTTACCCAGCGCACGGTTTCACCGTAGAACTCGTGAAACACCTTGCTCATCTGGCCGATGGTGTCGTAGGTGGCCATTCGGGGGCTGAGGCGCACCTCAAATTCGGCGGCAAAGATTTTAAGCTACACTGGGCCGTCCAATCTCCGCAGTAAGCCCTGGTCGGCCAGAGCGCGGTACGCGACTGGAAACGCGCTTCTCGGTTTGGCAGCCTTGCCGGTTAGCTCACCCAAGTGCCAGCGGCCCGTTTCAGTATCTACCGCGTCTGGCTGGGCCGGTAGCGCGTACACATCGACGGGCGTGAGGCCGAGGCCGTTCTGGCCGTATAGTCCCAAGGTATGATGGTGTATTTCCCGGGCTGGAATTTCGCATAGACCCATGGAACAAGCACTCCACGGCAGCGCCCGCACAACGGCGGCAATGCGGCGCGCTATCCAACCCAGCCAGGAAAGCCTACAAAACTTAGCCACGCGCTACCGCATCAAGCCGAAAACGGGGGCCAGCGCCCCGGCGTCCTGGATGCGCGCACGGGGCCGGAACCGGCACCAACGGTGCTTAGCCCCGGGCAAGAAGCCATCGCCGTGGCCTTTCGCCGGCACACCCGGCTGGCACTGGACGATTGCCTGTGCGCGCTGCAAGCCATCATTCCGCACTTGCCGCGGTCGGCGCTGCACCGCTACTTTCAACGCCACGGCATCGGCCGCCTGCACAGCTTTGCCCAAATCGGCCGAGAATACGGCGTGGCACGCCGCCTCATCGAGCCCGCCCACCCGTGGACCAACGGCTAAGTTGAGCGCATGAACCGTGCCCGCAAAGAAGCCACCGTCCAGCGCTTCCACTACCAGACCACCGACGAACTCAATCAGTACCTGCAAGCCTTCTTGCTGGCCTACAACCACGCCAAGCGCTTGAAGACCTTGGGGCTAACGCCCCACGAAGTCGTCTGTGCACAACGGCAAGAGAACCCTGCTAGCTTTACCCGTGACCCGACCCACATCACAATGAAACCATACATCTTAGTCATTAACACGCTTTAGATCAGCAATTCTCGCTCAAAAAGCGTCGGTCACCCGGCCGCGACTTTTTGTTAAGTCCTGGCTCAACAAATCTCCGTACCATAAGCCCGGCCATGCGGCGGACCAAGTTCGGCTCGTGTTAAGCGGACACACAACGAAGGGCTCCGACGCGTTGGCCCGGCTTACCGACCAGATGCAGGAGAAATCCGTTCCTGCTTCAGCCCCACCGACCGCATTACCTTACGCTTGCACATGGACAGAAAAAGCAACCGCGACATTGCCGCGCTGGTGGGCGGCGGGGACTACACCTAGATTTTACGGCGGATGGCCCGCTTAAAATGAGCCTTGCGCGCGACGTTTACTTAAGCATAGATAAATTGGGCGAATGAACCCTTATCTTTGGGCCCTGTACCCGACCCGGGGGATTAGCTCAGCTGGCTAGAGCGGTTGCTCCGCAAGCAACAGGTCATCGGTTCGACTCCGATATTCTCCACCGAAAAAGCCCCGGCTATTAATTAGCCGGGGCTTTTTGATAATAAATAGTTTGGTTAACTCCGCTCGTTAATTATTTCCGAAACCAGCGGGGTATAGCACAATTCGAAAATTACCCCGAAGGCCGGTTTTACCGCCAGCAGCAGCAATATTTTCCATGCGGGTTGCCCGGCAGCTACTTCGCACTGCTACTTCACAAATAGCTCAGCCGGGGGGCTTTTTCGGCCATTGGGAGCGATGGTTACGGCCCGCACGGTGAGTTGACGGTTCAGCGGCACAGCCAGGGCCCTGGTGTACAGCGCGGTGGTTTCGTCGGGCATTGTGCCGTCCAAAGTGTAGTGAATTTGAGCCCCGGGCACCAGCGAACGGAGCGTGAACACGGCCTGACTGCCCTGCTGTACCAGGCTGGTGCTGTCCAGGCCCACTGGCTCGGGCACGCGGTAGTTAATTTTTTTCGCATCAAGGCGGGCAAACTGCTGGCCCATGCGGGGCAAAAAATCGGCGTAGCTTTTGTGCGCGGCAGGCGTCCAGGCCACTTCCGAAAGGGCCAGCAGCCGGGGAAACAGTGCAAACTCCGCTTTTTGAGGGGTGCTGATGTATTCTGTCCACAGGTTAGCCTGGGGCCCCAGTACGTGTTTTTGCTGGTCTGGCGTCAACTCTTTGGGCAGCGGATTGTAGCTATACACTTTTTCCAAGGGCAGGTAGCCACCAATCATCAGCGGCTCGTAGGGGCTGTAGGGCCGCGGGTTCTGCCCGTAGTCCAGGTACAGGTAGGTAGTGGGCGTCATCACCACGTCGTGGCCGAGTTTGGCAGCTTCGATACCACCTTTTTCGCCGCGCCAACTCATTACGGTGGCGCCCGGCGAGATACCACCCTCCAGAATCTCGTCCCAGCCGATTAGTTTCTTGCCTTTGCTCTGCAAAAACTTTTCGATGCGGCGGTTGAACCAGCCTTGCACTTTTTCCACGTCGTCGAAGCCCTCCTTCTTCATGATTTCCTGCACGGCCGCACTTTCCTTCCAGCGCGTTTTCGGCGATTCGTCGCCCCCGATGTGAACGTAGAGCCCCGGAAACAAGGCACACACTTCGGTCAGCACATCCTCAAAAAAGCGAAATGTCGGCTCGGTTGGGCACACGATGTCCTCGTTCACGCCCCACATCGTCCAGGTGGCATAAGGCCCCGGCTTGCACGCCAGCTCGGGGTAGGCGGCCAGCACGGCCACCGAGTGACCCGGCATTTCTATCTCGGGCACGATGTTAACGTAGCGCTTTTGGGCGTAGGCCACCACGTCCTTGATCTGCGCCTGGGTATAGAAACCGCCGTAGGGCGTGCCATCGTACTTGAACTCGGCCGGGGTCTTGAACAGCTGCTGGGACCCTATCAAGGTTTCCTTGCGAAAGGCGCTAACCTGCGTCAGCTTGGGGTATTTCTTAATTTCGATGCGCCACCCTTGGTCGTCGGTGAGGTGCCAGTGGAAGGTATTGAGTTTGTAGGCCGCCAGAAAATCGATGTATTTCTTCACGAACTCCACCGAAAAGAAGTGACGGCCCACGTCGAGCATCCCCCCCCGCCACCGAAATGCCGGCTGGTCGGCGATGCGCACGTAGGGCACGGCCGCGGTCGCCGCCGGGTGAGCCGGTAGCAGTTGCAGAAACGTCTGGCTGCCGTAAAAGAGCCCGGGGCCCCCAGCCGCCGTAATCCGCACGCCGGCTTTGTCCACCACCAACTGGTAACCCTCGGCGGGCGTGGCCGGGGCCGTCAGCAGGCTAATCTGCGCCGCTTGGCGGTTCGTGGTCAGGGTTGCGGTTTTACCCAGGGCCCCCAGGATTTCCTTTAGCAAGCCGGCTACGTTCCGCTCGGCGGGGCTGGCGGCGTAGATGCTTATTTTTTGGGGCAGGGCGTAGGTAGCGGCGTAGGCTTTTACCTCGCGGGGCAGCGGCACCAGCCCGAGGCGCTGGGCGGGTACCTCCGCCAATTGCGCTGCGGCCGGCCGGCCGGCCAGTAGGCCAACCACCAGCAGCCCGGTCAGCCAGATATTAAAAGGAAAACGAAAGGACATAGTTTGCGAAGCGTGAAAATGAAGTAAGCGACTGGGAAAGAAACAGGAAGGCGTAAGAAAGTAGCCAGCATTGATGCGCTGCGAGCCGGCCGTAAGCAAAAGAAGCTTCCACTTTGCAGCGAAGCTTCCTTTGCTTTCAGCTTATCAGTACTGGCTATTTATCCCAGTACACGCGGCCAGTCAGGTTGTCGCCGCCCGGCACGGCAGCGCTGGCGGCTTTGTAATTGTCGGGGTTGCTGGTGATTTCCGACGTCGGGTACGGGAATCGGCGCGGAATCTGCCCATTAGTAGCGTTGTTGGGGTACACCACTGGCACCAGCGCCGGGTAGCCGCTGCGCCGCCAGTTGCTCCACGACTCGTAGAAGTCGAGCATAGTGTTGGTCAGGGCCCAGTACTGCGTATTGATCTGCTCCAGGGCCCGGCCAGCGTCGTAGGGATGTGCCGCGAGGTAGATGCTGGCTTCGCCCGGGGTCACGGCCATACTGGGATCGTACTGAATGAGGTAGGTCATGGCGGCCGTCACGCCGACGTTGTAGTGCTGCTCGGCGCTGCCCAGTCCGAAGCGCTGCGCGGCCTCGGCCAGCAGCAGCTCCGACTCGGCGTAGGTGAGGATGAACGTGGGCGAGGTACGCTTGATCATGTTAGAATTGGGCGAAGAGTAGTCGGGGAACGATGTGAAGTTGGGGGCAAATTTCACATCGATGCCGGCCCGGCCGCTCAGGTCGTAGCCGTTGGGTAGGCCCTTTTGCACCGCCGCGGTGGACACGTAGTCCGAGTTCTGAGCCTTGCTATCATCTTTCAGATATAGCTGCGTGACGGCTATTTTCGACACGCGCGGGTCGTTGTTGGCTTGCAGGTAGTCGATAAAGGGTTTCGACCACTTCACGTAGTAATGTTCCTGGCCGCCGTCGCCGAGCAGCACCTGGCTGTTGCGGTTTTGGGTGGCGCGGCCCCCGGCCACGTCGAATAGCACGTAGGCGTTATCGGCATTGCTCTGCATGGTTTTATCCTGCACCTTAGTCGCGTAGAGCTTGGCCTTTTCGGGGTCCACTTTGGTCAGGCGCATGGCCATGCGCAGCATCAGGCTGTTGCCAAACCGTTGCCACTGCGCAATGTTGCCCTTGTAATACACGTCGCCCGTTGGCTTATCGGCGGCGGGGTCGAGGGCGGTGGTAGCCTCGTCTACCTCCTTCAGCAAGTCGGCATAGATGGCCTGCTGCGAGTCGTACTTGGGCGTGATAATGCCTTTGTAGTAGCCCTGGCCCGCCTCGGTATAAGGCACGTCGCCGTAGAGGTCGGTGAGGCGCTCCATTACCAGGGCCCGCATGATGCGAGCTACCTGATGCAGATTTTTGTATTCCGCCTTGCCGGCCGTCGAAGCCACCAAGTCGGTCACGGGCTTCACCTGCTCGCTGTAGCTCCTTTCCCAGTAAGCGGCCGTGTAGGCTTCGTTGAGTAGGTACTTGTCGCCCGCCCAGTAGCTGATCACCGTAGCCAGGCCCTGCACGAGGGTGGCGCTGTAAATCAGGTTGCCACGCCAGGTTTCATAGGCAAAGTCTGTGCTGCCGGTGTAGGTCAACTGCGTCTGCGTCAGCACGTAGTTGGGGTTGAACGACGACTGACTGTAAGTCGTCGGGTTGGTGTTGATTTCGTCGAAGCTCTTCGTACAGCCGCTGGCAAGTAGCAGGGCGGCACCCGCCAGCACGGTATATTTAGGGGAGATGCTTTTCATGGGGATATGAATTAAGATAGGCCGGTTTTGCAAGCGCAAGCAACTTAGAATTTGGCGCTCAGGTTGGCCCCGAACGTGCGCGACGGCGGCACGCCGCCCAGCTCCAGGCCCTGCGAGAAGGCGCTGTAGCTGCCCTCGGGGTCGATGTTGTCGGTCAGGCGCCGAATGAAGAACAGGTTGCGGGCCACCAGGCTGAGGGTCAGTCGCTGCACTTTACCGCCAAATAACGTATTGCCGAACGAGTACCCCAGCGTCACCTGCCGCAGCTTGATGAAGCTGGCGTCCTGCACGAATTGTTTGGAGACGTTATTGGCCAGCGTGCCGTAGTACGTGGCGGCGTCGAGCTTGTCCGGCCCAAAGGTGCCTTCGCGGCCCACCAGCGTTTCCTGGCGCAGGCCGAAAATGGTGGCGTAGTAGTCGGTGGCCGAGAATATTTTGGCCCCGAACTTCCCGTCAATCAGCACGCCTAGGTTGAAGCGCTTATAGACAAAGTCGTTACTCCAACCCAACGTCCAGGGGTGGAAGGCCGTGCCAAACGCCGTCAGATCACCGCGTTCCGGCACACCGCTGGTGGTCAGGGCAATGCTACCGTCCTTGTTGTACTTGTAGTCGTAGGCCAGCACCTGCCCAAACGGCTGGCCTACCTGCTGCCCCACAAAGCCCACGCCCGAGCGCGAAGTGGCATACACCGACTGCAGCTGGCCGCCGGCCAGCGAGAGCACCGTGCTTTTATTGTAAGCCGCGTTGAAGGACGAAGTCCAGGTGAAGTCGGTGGTGCGCACCGGCAAGACGGTCAGCAGCATTTCCACGCCCTTGTTTTCCAGCTCGCCCGCGTTGAGCACGGCCCCCGAGTAGCCCGAGGTAATGGAGGCCGGGGTGTTCACAATCTCCCCCGTCGATTTCTTTTTGTAGACGGTCAGGTCCAGCCGCAGGCGGTTCTGGGCAAAGGCCAGCTCGGTGCCGACTTCAATCTCGGTGGCACTGGAGGCCAATAGGTGGCTGTTTGGAATATTGGAGTCGGAGGGGCCCCCGAAGAGAAAGCCGCCCAGCGGATTGGACGCCAGCGAGTAGTTCAATTGAGTTTGGGCATAACCAGCGCCCTGCCCCACCCGCGAGTAGCCCGCCCGGATTTTACCGAACGACAAGAATTCCGGCTTCCACAGCTCGGAGAACACGAACGAGCCGCTCACCCCTGGGTACGTGATGCCGAGATTGTTTGAAATACCCGGCGTTGCCAGCGTCGAAAACCAGTCGCGCCGGACGGTGCCCGATAAGAAAAAGAAACCCTTGTAAGACAAATCCAGCGAGCCGTACGCCGACTGCACTTCCACATCGCTGTAGAGGGGCGCCACCGAGCGGTTGGCCGTATTGCCAAGGGTATTGACGCCGAAAATGGCAAAGTCGTTGCCGAAGTTCTGGAAGCCTTCCAGCTTGGTACGCCGGTAACTGCCCCCCACGTTGGGCGTGAAGGCGAAGTCCTCCCCTACTTTAAAAGTCTTGCCCGCCAGCCCGTCCACGTTAAGGTCCGTGAATTGAGAATTTATTTCCCCGATGCTGCCCAGGGCCCGATAAGCCGTGCCCGAGGGCGTGACGTTAGTATAGCGGTCGGTGTAGCTATCGCGCCCCACCCGCCCCTGGAAGAACAGGCCGTTATCGAGGGTGTAGCGCGCCGTCACCGTCGAGAGCAAGCGCTCGCGCTTGGTGTTGTTGACGAATTTATTAGCCGCGAAGTAAGGGTTGGTGTTGTAAGGATTACCGCTATTGAAGGTCAGCTCGCTGCCGTCCGCCCGCGTACCGTTGCCGTTGGGGCCCTGCAAGTTGCGCACGTCGAGGCTGGTGGGCAGAAAGGCCACGTTGAAGTTGGCGTTGCCGGCCCCGTCGGCCAGGATGGGCCGGTTCTGGGCCTGCTCCAGAATGTAGTTAGCCCGCGCGTCAATGGTCAGACGCTTAAACGGGTCGAACGTACCCGTCAAGTTGAACGTCTGTCGGTCGAGCCGCGAGTTAGGCACCACCGATTTATTGGCCAGGTCGCTGGCCGAGAAGCGCACCGAACCGCCCGTGAAGCTCTTGTTGAAGGCGATGGTGTTGGTTAGGGCCCCACCCGTACGGTAGAAGTTTTTGATGTTGTCTTTCTGCGCTACGTAAGGCCGCGCCACGCCGTCGAACTGGACGACGCTGGAGCCGTCGAGCCGCCCGCCCCAGCTGGAGTTGCCCGACTGCGAAGCGGTATTCGCCGAGTCAGGCTTGATGTTGTTGGCCCCCTGGCCGTACTCGTACTGCCAGTTGGTGAGGTTAAACGCCCGCTGCGCCACGTAGTTGGTGTTGAACTCAACACCGTCGTTGCCCTTGGCGCTTTTGGTCGTTATCAGAATCACGCCAGCCTTGGCCCGGTAGCCGTACAGAGCCGACGCCGCCGCGCCCTTCAGCACCGAAATGGTCTCGATGTCGTCGGGGTTGATGTTGGAGATGGCATCGCCCAGATCGGGGCCGTTGTCGTACTGCCCGCCGCTGTTGTTGAGGCTGGGCTGGCTTTCCACCGGCACCCCGTTGATGACGTAAAGCGGCTGGTTAGTCTGGTTGATGCTCGACGCACCCCGGATGATGACGTTGCTCGAAGCGCCGGGGCCCCCGGCCGTCGAGTTCACGTTCAGGCCGGCCACCTTGCCCACCAGCGAGTTGGCCACGTTGGTTTCGCGGGCCTGGGTCAGCGACGTGCCTTGTATTTCCGTCACCGAGTAGCCCAGCGCCTTGCGCTCGCGGGCAATGCCCAAGGCGGTCACCACCACTTCGTTCAGGTCCTGAGTGCTTTCGGCCAGGGTCACGTTGATCGTCGACTGCGCCGCTACTTTAATCGACTGCGAGGCGAACCCTATGAACGAGAAAACCAGGGTGGACGCCTCGGGCACCGCGATGGAGTAGACGCCCTCGCTGTTGGTACTGGTGCCCACCGTACCTCCGGACATCATCACTGCAACCCCCGGCAACGGGTTGCTCTTGGGGTCGATGACTTTGCCGGTCACCGTCGTTGTCTGAGCCCAGACCAAGCCGCGCAGGCCCAGTAAAAGCAGGAATGTGAGCCAGGTAAATTTTTTCATGGGCTTTGGTTGATGAATTTGTGAAAAAATCGATGGGATCTACCAACTGCACAGGGCAACTTCTGGAGCAAAACCCTGGAAAGACTCAGGCCGGATTAGGCTATAAATCAACCTGTAATCAAGTGGAAATCAAAAACTATTTGCGGGCCGGGCGTAGGTGCTTTTAATCAGTCTTTGCCGAGGGCCCCGGTAGGTGAAGGCACTAGTCCAAGGGTCAGCTGCCCTTACCCAGTTTGGGGCATGGGCCAAGCCGGCGCGTACGAACTGCACGAGCAAAAACGATTTCTCAGACTTAAATCGCGACCGCGAATTCTTGGCTTGTTGGGTATGATCATGGTAGGGGTAAAGCCGTAAGGATTTTAGCCATTCCGATAGCACCGCGCTAATATTCGCGCCTCCACTTCCCAATTGAGAAATACCAATAGTCCTGACTTGGTAAGGATTGGGGCCCATCGCAATCCTGTCTTGCTGGCCTGGTCCTACCTGTCAGATAAATATTTCTGGGTAATTTATATATAACCCGACTCAAACATAGTTACTTAACCTGTGCAAAACAAGAAAATAATGAAAAAGATGTGTGCGCACACGCAAAAAATCTTTTTATGAGTGTGCGCACACGCAAATAAGCACTATTGAAGATGTCTATCCGTGACCTGCCAAGCAAGTGAATAATTCAGGCGGGTTGTTTATTGTATTATGAAGACGCGGATTTCAATAAATTCTTCACTACATCTTATTACTAACGAGCCGCACCGGGTTCCCAGCGAACCCAATGGGCGAAATGAACGACCCGGCGAGCGGGTCCGGAGGCTACCAACTGCCTCCGTACAGGTATGGGCAGTTGGCTACTCGTCGCTAGCGGGCCGGGGGCGCGGCGTGCGGTCGGCGTGCCACCGCCCGGGTGATGGCCGAGAGCAGGGAGTTAGGGCCGGCAGCGTCCTGCGTCAACTCCCAAATCATGACGCCGCCGGCTTGGTTGAGGGCGAGGTTAGTTTTGCTTTCAATGGTGACCAAACCGTTGTAGCCTATGTTGTCGAGCAAATCGGCGCGGGTGTCGGCGCCCCTGGCCACCAGCGCCGCGAAAGCTTCTCCGCTGGACTGACCGTAAAAGGGCACCCCCAGCACGGTTTTGCTGGCCGGCAAGCCTCGCCCCTCCCAGTAGGCGAGCGACTGCACCGCCGCCGCGTAGGTGGAGTGCGCGGGCGGGGGATTGTCGTAGGCCATGAGGTTCAGAAAGTCAACGTTGCTGAACACGCTGTTCGGGACGCCCGCGCCCGCCCAGCCCCCCCCGGCCACGGCCGCCGTCAGCAGCTTCTTTTGGGCGTGCAGGTCGGCGGCTAATTGCTGCATCAGGGCGGCGTAGCTGCTGGCTGTGCGGGCGTCGGGGTGTTCCCAGTCAATGTCGATACCGTCTAGGTTGTACTGGCGAGCAAAGTTGAGCAGGTTCGCAGAGAAGATGCTAATAAGGCCCGTGCTGGCGCCGATGGCGTCGAAGGCGCTGTGGTCCCCGTCGTTCCAGCCGCCCACCGAAACGAGCACTTTCACCCCGCTGGCGTGGGCCTGGGCCACCAAGTCCTGCAGCTTCGCCGGGTTGATGATGGGCAGCAAGCCGCCGGTCGCCATAGGCTTCAGAAAAGCGTAGTTGACGTGCGTGAGTTGGGCGAGTTGCGCACGGTCCACGGCGCCGCGCCAGGCCGGCACATAGCCCACCACCCGAAACTGAGCCCTAGCGGCCCCCGAAGCCAGCAGCAGGACCCCCAAAGCCAATTGCAGTAAGTGCTTGATTTTCATGAGTGCGGATTGGTTAGATGGTAGGCAAGGCGTACTGCAACATCACCGCCCCGATGATCACTAGACTTAGGCCCCTAGCGGCTTCTTTGTTGCAAATGCCCATGATGCTAATGCGCCGGGTATCGCTCTCGATGGGCTCCAGGACACTGACATAAGGGTTGGAAGTCGTTTGCAGCCAGGCCAAGCCGGCCCCTTTGACAAACAACCCGATCAGGGAAAGGACGAGAGAGCGGGCTTGCGCCGCGGGCACGAACAGAGGGGCCCCAGCGGCCATCATGGCCAAACCCAAGGCCACACCAATTTTTAAACCCTTTTTTTTGCAATATGAGCGAGGAGGGAATCGCCAAGAAAGCGTAGGCGATGTAAAATGCACACGTGACCAGCAGCACCTGCGAATACCTCAGCTCGCACGCTAATTTTATAAAAGGAATCAGCGTCCCGTTAAGCCAGGTGATAAACTCAAAAATGAAAAACAGGGTCCCGGCAATGGCTAAGGGCGAAACGGCGGGAGCTTTATCGTTTGCCATCTGCAATCAAGGAGTTATGAGAGCTGAGTACTCATAGGGCTGCGTTCGTCTAACCCGACGTATTTTTAACTGCGAACCGGTGAGCTTAAAACCGGTACCGCACAAACGCTTCCATAGCTTCGTATTCCGTCAGGCCCAGCTGATCGTAAAGCTTGGCGGTGGCGTGGTTGCGGTCTTCCGAGCGCTGCCAGAACTCGCGCTTATCGTTGCCGGGGAAAACGGCGCTATCCTTCTGCGACTGGTGCTTGAAGATGGCTTTGCGCTTGCGCATCAACTCTTCCGGGCTGATGGGCACGGCCATCTCAATTTCCTCGATGTCCCACTCTTGCCAGGCACCCCGGTACAGCCACAGGTAGCAATCTTCCACCCATGCTTCCCGGCCCTTTAAGCGGGCGAGGGCCGCAAAAATGGCGTCTAGGCATACCCGGTGCGTGCCGTGCGGGTCGCGCAGGTCGCCGGCCGCAAAAATCTGGTGGGGGCGAATTTCCTGCAAAATATCTACTACCTCTTGGATATCGGCCTCGCCCAGGGGCTTCTTTTTCACTTGGCCGGTTTCGTAAAATGGCATGTTCATGAAGTGCACGTTCTGCTCTTTCACGCCGCAAAAGCGGCAGGCTGCCGCGGCCTCGCCCTTCCGGATCAGCGCCTTAATGTCCTGTACCAGGAGGCTGTCTTCCTCGCCCAGCTTTTTGTACTTCAGAAACTCGACTACCTCGGCGTGTTCCCGTTGCGTGTCGACCACGCCTACGTTCAGCTTTTCCGCTAAATCCAGGGCAAAATCGGCGTAGCGGCGGGCATCGTCGTCAAACACGGCGATGTTGCCCGACGTCTGGTACGCAACGTGCACGTCGTGCCCTTGGTCCACCAACCGCAGCAGAGTGCCGCCCATTGAAATCACGTCGTCGTCGGGGTGCGGGCTGAAAATCAAAGACCTTTTCAGGGCTGGAAACGCCCGCTCGGGCCGCTGGGCATCGTTCGAATTGGGCTTGCCGCCGGGCCAACCGGTGATAGTGTGTTGAATGGTGTTGAACACTTTAATGTTCAAGCTGTAAGCATTCCCCGCCTCTGCCAACAGGTCGCTCAAGCTGCCATCCTTGTAGTCTTCGTCGGTCAGCTTCAGAATAGGCTTGCGCATTTTCAAGCTCAGCCAGACCACGGCGCGCCGAATTAAATTGTCGTCCCACGCGCACATCCCCACCAGCCAAGGAGTTTTAATGCGGGTCAGCTCCAGGGCGGCCCATTGGTCTACCACCACTTCCGCATTGGGATGCTGTTGCAGAAAGGAAGCCGGCACCTCGTCCGAAACCTTGCCTTCAACCGTCTCTTGGAGAATTTTAGCTTTGCCCTCGCCCCAGGCCATCAAAATGATTTTGCGGGCTTTCATGATGGTGCCCACGCCCATGGTCAACGCCCGCAACGGCACGTACTCCTCCTTGATAAAGTCTTTGGCAGCATCGGTAATCGTGAGCGGGTCGAGTTTCACGAGCCGGGTGGCCGAGGTGATAGAAGAGCCGGGTTCGTTGAAGCCAATGTGACCGGTGCGGCCAATGCCCAGCAGTTGAAGGTCCAGCCCGCCGCAGTCCACTATTTTCTGTTCGTAGGCCCGGCAATAATCTTTAACCTTTTCAATTGAAAGCGTACCATCGGGAATGTGGACGTTTTCAGGCGGTATATCGATGTGATTAAATAATTGTTCGTACATGAAATAGACGTAGCTCTGGAGCTCGTCCGGCGGCATCGGATAGTATTCGTCGAGGTTGAAAGTAACGACGTTTTTAAAACTCAGGCCTTCCTCTTTATGCAAGCGAATCAGCTCTTTATACACGCCAATTGGCGACGAGCCGGTGGCCAAGCCCAACACGATTTTTTTGCCGATTTTTTGCTTATTGCGGATCAGCCCGGCAATTTCTTGCGCTACGCTGACTGCGCCCTCGCTGGACTTTTCAAAAATGGTTACCGGCAGCTTTTCGAAAGTGGTTTCGGAGTAATTCAATACTTCCATGGCGGTTCCGAATTTAAAGGTTTGCGGGTTCAAAAACGAGGCAGCAGCTTTCCGTTCGAGTCAGTGGCAACCACACGTTGGTTTTTAATTTGAACGGCGTGCAAGTATCAAAATATTAACGGCATCCGAATTCTATAACTCTTAGGATATTGGATGGCTAAGCTTCAGCTACAAAATAGCACTCTTCAAATAACAGGCGATTACTTCTGCTCAAACATAATCAACTACTCTAAGTAATACAAGCGATTGAATGAAAAAATGTGTGCGCACACGCAAAATTTTCTCACAAAAGTGTGCGCACACGCAACCATAGCGGCGCGAGGGGATATAGCCTTCATATTATTACGCCTTTTTATGAAGAATGACGGATATTCCTAAGTGGCTAAAGCAAGTCCTCGCTGGCCATAGGGGCCCAACGGGCGCAGCCCAGCAGCGCGAACATGAGTGGTGTTGGTCCTCCCTGTCCTTAGCGGTTAGTAGCTATATGACCAGTAATCAGACATAAGACCTGGTTTATGCGTTGAGATACAGAGGCAAACGCGGAAGTACATTCCAATTCGATCGACTTTATTCAGCTTTCTTTCAGTGATACATTTGCTTAGTTTCTGATTAAGCGCTAATTTACGATCATGGGCAAACGTGCGGTCCGCATCAAGGATATTGCAGCCAAGGCCAACGTTTCGATAGGAACCGTGGACCGGGTCTTACACAACCGGGGCCGGGTTTCGGAGGAAGTACGGCAAAAGGTGCTGTTGATGATGAAAGAACTGGATTACGAGCCCAACATGATTGCGCGCACGCTGGGCCTAAACCGCACGTACCGACTTGCCGCTATTCAACCGGACCATACATTGGACCCGTATTGGCAGGAGCCGTGGGACGGCTTGGAGAAAGCGGCCCGGGAGCTGAAGCAATACGGCATTAACATTACCGTCTATTCGTACAGCCTAACCGAGGTCGATTCTTTCCAGGAGCAAGCCGAGGCCGCCACGCTGTCGCATCCCGACGGTATTTTAATCGCGCCCCTATTTTACCGGGAGTCGGTGGCTTTCTTTGCGCGGTGGCAGCAGTTGGCTATTCCTTACGTGTTGTTTAATACATACATATCCGGGTTACAATCGCTGAGCTACGTCGGGCAAGATTCGTATCAGAGCGGTTTCTTGGCGGGTAAACTGGTCCAGTTTGGGCAGTCACAGCCGGGCACTTTCCTGATAGCGCACATTGCCGAGGACATCGCCAACTCGGTCCACATTACGCAGAAGGAACGGGGCTTTCGAGATTATTTTGCCCAACTGTCGCCCGCGCAAAACGATCAAGCGGAAGGGGCCCACCGAAATACTTACAGCATCATCAGCATCGATTTCCCCTCTCCCGCCGAACCGTCGTTTGCTCGGCAGCTGACCCGGTTGCTCGACGACGAGGAAATCCACCTGAAGGGAATCTTCGTGAGCACCTCCAAAGCCTATGAGATTGCGCCTTATTTGCAAGCCTACCACCGCGACGACATCCGGCTGGTCGGCTATGACCTGCTGGAAAAAAATATCCACTTTCTCAATGAGAACACCATTGACTTTCTCATCAACCAAAACCCGAAAGAACAGGGTTACCAAGGCATTTATGCACTGGCCGACCTGTTGATTTTCAAGAAAGAAGTGGCCCCCCTCAAGTACTTACCACTCGACGTTATCACTAAAGAGAATCTGCAATATTATATCGACAAATAAGACCTTTTGCGCGGCTGGTGGCGCAGGCGAAGCACAAAGGCCGAATGAGCAGGGAAGGGCCCGCCCGGAAACTGTGGCACCGAAGCGCCTTCCAACTGCAACGGGAGGGCCGCTTCGGCCCGGCGCTTGTTGTGAGCCGACGACAAAAATAACGGAATGCTGCTGAGCACGACCACGCCGCCTGCTACGCCCAAGCCAACTAGCATCGAAAGCTACCAGCTTCCCCAGCGCAACGCCTGGCAAGGCCGCTGCTTGGTCATCATCAAGTCGAGCGGGCGAATGGGAAAGATGACGCTCCGCGCAAGCGCAGAGGGCCTGCCGGCCGCAGAGGTGACAGTAGTGGCGGAGTAGGGGGCGTTACTTTTGAGAACCAGGAAAGGCAGTATGAGATGAAAAACGGACGGCAGAAAAGCTCTTCGACCGGGACTCCTGTTCGACTGACAGAACCAATTTTCATCTATCTGATTCCTCACCAAACCTTTATACCGTTTGGTTGTGATACTCGCCAATCAGGCACCGGTTTAGAGCCGTGGGACTTTGACAGCAAGAAATGAATACTTGAAACCTAAACATTACGACTGGCCGTATACGGCGCGGACCGTACCCCACGGTTCTGTTTTCCAAACTTTTTTTTCGATGAACACCAAGCAATTATTCGCCGCTGCCGCCGCCCTCGCTCTGGGCCTGAGCACCGCCCCTGCCTTCGCCCAAACTACTACTTCGGACGGTGGCGACAAGACCAAGACCACAGCCGACGGCATGATGACCAAAACCAAAATGACCGACGACGGCAAAATGAAAGTGAAGGCCAAAACCAAGGGCGGCGACCGCATGAAGGCCACCACTAAGCCCCGCAAAGGCGACAGCAAAGACAAAATGGCCAGCATGGACATGGGCAAAGGCGTGATGGTGGGCGGTGCTATGATGGTGCCTGACAAGGACATCGTGGACAACGCCGTGAACTCGGCCGACCACACCACGCTGGTGGCTGCCGTGAAGGCCGCCGGCTTGGTCGAGACGCTGAAAAGCGCCGGCCCCTTCACCGTGTTTGCCCCCACCAACGCCGCCTTCGACAAGCTGCCCGCTGGCACGGTGGACGCGCTGATCAAGCCCGACATGAAAGACAAGCTCACCACCATCCTCACCTACCACGTCGTGCCCGGCCGCCTCACCGCCGCCGACCTCAAGAACGGCCAAGTGCTGACCACCGTCGAAGGCGAGCAACTGACAGTTATGAAAACTGGCAGCACCGTGATGCTGAAAGACGCCAAAGGCGGCACGGCCACAGTAACCGTCCCGAACATCATCGACTCGAACGGCGTGACGCACGTCATCGACACCGTGCTAATGCCGACCAAATAAATAGCATTAAGCTATTAAGAAGGGCCCCGCTGGCGTATTGGCGGGGCTTTTTTATTTTATTAAGGGACCTCTAGGCCGCCAGGATGGCCGCGTATTCGGCCCGGTGCTGGCCTACGAAGGCCGCCATGAACTCGCACGAAGTGCGCACCTTCAAGTGCTGCTGGCGGGCGTAGGCCAAGCCGGCACGGGCCAGCTCGTCAGCCACACCCTGGCCGCGCAGGGCCTCGTCGACGTAGGTGTGAACGAAATCAATAACACTGGTAGTGAGCAGCTCATAGGCAAGCTCGCCGGAGTGGCCGTCTTGCCGGGTTGTGAAACGGTGCGCAGCGGAATCGTGCTGAATGGACATGGTTAATACTGAGGGTTTGTGAGTTAAGAAGGGACGTGTTGGAGTTGTGGGCCGGCGGGTAAACGGTGGCGGCAGATTTGCGTAAGCAAGGCCGCAGACCTACTCGCCGGGTTTTTATTCAGCTTCTTTTTTTTCCCATGGATACGAAAAATTCCACCGATTCGTCGGACCAAGATTTCCGCCCCGCCGACCAGCAGGCCCGCGCCCAACAAGCCCACCTCAACCCTAACGACCCCGCCAAGGATGCCGAAGCCGGCACCCCCAGTTACGGCGATTTTGGCAAGCCCAACGAGCCGGCCGCAGCCGATGGCAAGGCCCCGGCGGGCCGCAGCGGCTCGAACGATAACCCCGACGAGTTCAGCGAACGGCACGACGACAAAGATGCCCAGGGCCATCCTGACAAACTGGAAGACCAACCCGGCCACGTCGTACAGAACCAGGATTCCGAGAACGTCCGTATTGCCGAAGCCAGCGGCGCAGAAAACGACGAGTTGCGCGCAGCGTGGTCGAAGGATGACCCGCGCTACGCGGGCGGCGGCTCGCACAATGCCTTCACCGGCACCACCCCCGACACCACTGCCCGTAACGCCAGCGAAGCTAATAAGGCAGCCGACAACCAAGCGTAACACCTGGTTTCCATTTCATTAATTACTTACCGCTCATCATGTCCCCCAACACCCCCGACGACAACCAGCAAGAGCAGCCCGAAGAAAACGGGCTTTCCACCCCTATGCTCGACGCCGCCACTTACGGCCAGCAGCTCGACAACAATAACTCCTCGGGCCAGGAAATGGCCGATGAGATGGACGATTCGCTGCGCAACGACGAGCAGGAGGTGGCCCAGAGCAACCGCGCCATCACCAACGCCACCACTGCCGACCCCGACGAGCTACCCAAGGAGCTGACCGACCCCAGCGACCGCGCCTTCACCCTGCCCGAAGAGCAGAAATAGGCGTTGCTGTC
>JANPOR010000134.1:0-3622 GCA_031428075.1 Hymenobacter sp.
GTGCAATTCGTCGTGGCCATAGCCCATTGATTGGGCATATCGTTCAAGTTTGTCCTTGAGAAAATTGCGGGCCCGGTGCAGGCGCGAGCGCACCGTACCTATCGGTATATCAAGCACTTTGGCCATTTCCTCGTAGGTGAAGCCTTCCAGGTCGCAGAGGATAATGACGGTGCGAAAATCAACCGGCAAAGAATTTAGGGCACTGGCCACTTCATCACCGATTAAATCGCGTGCCGACTGCTGACGCAGGTCGGACGACGAAGCCCCAACCTCGCCTTCGGCATCCACATCATCGGGGTTGTAATAACCCTCAATCTCGCTGTAATCGACTTTAGCAGGCTGCTTGCTTTTCTTCCGAAAATCGTTGATGAACGAATTTTTCAGAATGCGAAAGAGCCAAGCCTTGGCGTTGGTGCCGGGCTCAAAATATTCAAAAAAACGGTACGCCTTGAGGTAGGTTTCCTGCACAAGATCGTTAGCGTCGTCCTCGTCCAGCGTCAGGCGGTAGGCAAAGTTATAGAGCGGATCGATGATAGGCATCAGCTCGGCTTGGAAGCGCCGATCCTTCACCTCTTTGCTCAGTTTGACCCGTTCGGGGGAATCGCTCATAAAAGGAAAGGGGAAATAATAGGGTGCAACGTAAGAAATAAGTGCAGGTATGCGCCACAGAGGTCACTGCATAAGCAACAACGAGTGCTAAAGTTGTGGCCGGGCCGTAGCGCGGCCGGCGGCCACCACCAGAAAACCATAGCCGAAGACGAACAGGTTGTAACCCGTCTGCAATTCCAGCATGGAATCGACACACAGCGCGGCCCCGAAGACGACCACGAAATGTCGGATGTACGGATTTTGACGTAGCCCGGGTTGCACCAGGGGGCCCAGCAGCACGGCCAGCCACAAGACTAAGCCTAGTACACCACCGCCCACTAAGGCGTGTAGGTATTGGTTGTGAATCATGATGCGGTTTTCGGGGCGCAGGCCAAAGTCGCGCCAGGCGTACTGTTCCATCATGGCGGCGTTGGCATCGGCGGGGGCCACGCCCAGTAGCGGGTGGGCGCGCACGACGGCGACGGCAGTTTCCCAAGCCGCGAGCCGGCGCGCGAGCGAGTAGTCGTTGATATCGCGACCATTGAGAAATTGACTAATGTCCCACCGGGTGTTGCCCCAACGTTGCTGTAGGGGCCCTAGCAACTGGTAGCCCAGCCACGGGCCGGCGACCAGCAAGCCTAACAGGCCCATTACCGGCCCCCAGCGCCGGCACCACAGCAACCGCAGCACTGTTGCTAGCAACCCCGCGTAGAGCGCCAGCAGGCCGGTGCGGTAGGCCAGCACGTGGAGCACCAGCACAATGGCTGCCAGGGCCCCCAGCAGCGCCGCCCGCAGCCAAGGCCGCACCAGCGGACTGCGCTGCAACTCCACGCCCCAAAAAAAAGCTAGCGCCAGCATCACCCCGAAATGAATATGGAACACCCGCGTGATGACGGGCACATTCTGACCTAGGCGGATGGCTTCGGTTATGGCCGCGGTGCGGCCCATAAACTGCGCCAGTGTAGCCAGCCCTACGGCCGCCGTGCCCAACACAAAGAGGGCCCCGACGGCCACCCGCTGCCCTTGGCGCAGGGGTACGGCCACCGTGAAAGCCAGCGGCACACCCAGCCACGGCAACTGCCGGAATATTTCGTGCCGCCAATCAGGCAAATTAGCGGTGTACAAGCCACTGATTAACACAAATAAATACAGCGCGGCGGCGCGCAGGGCTGCCCCGTTGCGGACGTAATAGCGCCAGGCGTGGGGCAGATCCGGATTAAGTAGCGCCGCCGCTACGCCGGCTACCGGGCTCAGGGCTACCAGCGAGCGGGCCGCCAGCAGCCCCACCACGCCCGCTCCACACGCCAGCCACAGCAGGTACTGCGAGAGCCGGCCGGACTGGTACAAATCGCGCATGGTCGGCATCGAAAGGCTCAAGAATAAAAAGCGAGCCGGCAAGGACACACCGCCAAACGACAGTGGAGGCCCATTATTCTTCGCTCAAAAATAAAGATTGCCACGCCTGCACCCGCGCCGCCACAACCGCTGCTTCGATGGCTTTGATACAGGTGCAGGCGGCGGGCCGGGCGCGGCAGTTTTGGCAACCGGGCCGGTCGAACACTAGATACTCGGCGCCGGGGCCCAGGGGCCCCCAGCGACCGGGGTGCATCGGCCGGATGGGCGGGTACAAGCCCAGCGCGTGACGGCCCAGCGCGGCCGCCAAGTGCAACGGGCCGGTGCTGCCCGCCACCACGCCGTCGGCCGCGCCCAAAAACGCCAGGAACTGCGGCAGAGTTAGCTGCCCGGTAAGGTCGGCGGCCAGGTAGGCAGCATGCAGCTTTAGCCAACCGGCCAGTTCCTCCCCTTCCGCGGCGGTACCGGTGACGAAAACGCGGTGCCCGGCTTGGTGCAGCAGCCGGACCAGATGCCCAAAATTATCCAAGCCCCACTCGCGGGCGCTTCCCCGGCTGCGTGGGTGCAGCACCACGTTTAGCTGGTCGGGACGGCGCTGTGCCAGCCGCTGCTGCCACGCGGCAGCCAACGGTTCGGGGGTCCACAGAAGCACTAAGGCGGCCACGGCATGGAGAGGTAGCGCTTCAGCTGAGGGCACCAACGGAGCCAGCAGTTGCAGGTTGAGTTGGGCTTCATGCAGTGGAGAATGGCGGCGGCTCAGGGCCACCAAGCGGTTGCACGTCAGCCAGTGCCACCAGCGGTTGCGGGTGCCGATGCGGACCGGGATGCCCGCTCGCTGGGCCAGCACCGCTCGGGCCCGGTTGGGGAATACATGCACAATAGCCGCTGCATTGTAGCGCTGCAGGGCCCCCACCTGCTCAGCAGCAGGAAGCCTTTGTAGTTCATCGAAGTCCAGCACCTCGTCCACCCACGGGCAGGCAGCGGCTACCGAGGCAGTGTACGCGCGCCCGATGAAGACCACCTGGCACCCCGGAAACAGCTGCTTCAGCCGCCCGGCCACGGGCAAGGTAAGCACGACGTCACCGATGGCATCGGTGCGGGAGACCAAGAAAATAAGACTCATGCGGGGGCGTTTTCGGTGCGGGTTTTCAGCTTCGCGAATTTCAGGAACACGCCCCAGGCTGAGATGCCGGCGATACACAGCCCGGCGAAACCATCCAAAAAGCCTAGCCGCAGGAAATAGCCGTGCACAAATTTCCAGAGCGGCTTGAGAAGCAGATGAAACAGCGTGACGCGCGTTTTGCCTTTCAGCGCCCGCTCCTGGGCCATGATGCTGGTAAACTTATTCAACTGGCTGACGTGCTGGGCGATGGAATAATAAGAGTAATGCAGCGCGTCGCCGGCCAGCCGGCCGGCGGTGTGGCCGGGGGTCACTGTGTAGCGCTCGTGCAGCAGCAGGCCTTCCCAGCGGCCGAGGCGGCGGTCGTAGAGGCGCAACTTGCGGTCGGGGTACCAGCCGCCGTGGCGCACCCAGTGGCCACAATAGTTGGTGCGACGGGCCAGCGAGTAAGCGGCGTGCTGCCAATTAGCTTTCGTCTGGCGGATGCTCTGGCGCAGCTCGTCAGTCAGCACTTCGTCAGCGTCGATCTGCAACACGTAATTAATTTGAGCTTGGTCGGTG
>JANPOR010000135.1:0-2644 GCA_031428075.1 Hymenobacter sp.
CGGTTTCTGGCTAAATTTTGCTCCCCCTTACCCCCTTGCATGTCCGCTAACGCCTTGAATGCCCCCGGCCTGCGCGCCTGGATTGATATCCCATTCCAGCACGATTTTCCCATTCAAAACCTGCCGTTTGGCGTGTTCGAAACAGATGAGCGGGGAACCCGCTTGGCCGTGGCCATCGGCGACTACGTGCTCGATCTGTACGTTCTAAGCCAGTTCGGCTTTTTCGACGACCTCACAGAGTTGGGCGACGCCCAGCCGCGGGTGTTCCGCCGCCGCTCGCTGAACGCCTTTTTGCGCCTGGGGCTTCCGGCGTGGCGAGCCGTGCGCCAGCGCGTGAGCGAGCTGCTGCGCCACGACAACCCCGACCTGCGCGACCACCCCGAAGCGGCCAAGTCCGCTCTGCTCCGCCAGCGCGACGTGGCGCTGCTGCGGCCCGTGAAACCGCCCAACTACACCGATTTCTACAGCAGCCTGGAGCACGCCACCAACGTGGGCACGATGTTCCGCGACCCGGCCAATGCCCTACTACCCAACTGGCGGTACCTGCCGGTAGCCTATCACAGCCGCGCCAGCAGCATCGTGGCCAGCGGCACGCCCATCCGCCGGCCCCAGGGCCAGCGCAAAGCTCCCGACGCGGACGCGCCCACCTTCGGCCCCAGCCAGCAGCTCGATTTCGAGTTGGAAATGGCTTTCATCGTAGGCACTGGCACGGCCCTGGGCACGACCGTACCCATCGAACAAGCCGAAGAGCATATTTTTGGGCTGTGCCTGTTCAACGATTGGAGTGCCCGCGACCTGCAAAGCTGGGAATACGTGCCGCTGGGGCCCTTCCTAGGGAAAAATTTTGGCAGCAGCATGGCCCCTTGGGTCGTGACACTCGACGCGCTAGAGCCCTTTCGCACGGCAGGGCCGGCGCAGGAGCCCACACCCCTGCCCTACCTACAAACCAGCGGCGACCACCACTTCGCCATCCAGCTCGAAGCCATCCTCACGCCCGCCGGGGGCCCCGAAACCGTGCTGGCCCGCCCCAATTTTCAGGGCCTGTACTGGAGCATGGCCCAGCAACTGGTCCACCATACCTCTAACGGCTGCAACCTCGAAGCGGGCGATATTTGTGCCTCCGGCACCATCTCGGGGCCCACACCCGAAACGTTCGGCTCGCTACTGGAATTATCGTGGCACGGCACCACGCCCACGCCCCTGGCCGACGGCTCTACCCGCACCTATCTGCTCGACGGCGATACGATAACGCTGCGCGCCTACGCTGAAAAAGATGGCGTACGCATCGGCTTCGGCGAGGTGAGCGGCACCATTATTCCTGCACAGGAATAATTTAACGCGAAATTTAAGTTTCGCGGCGTAATGGCATTAGGCGAGACTTAAACTTCGGGGTGCTGCGCGTTTAAATAGTTGTGCTGAAGTAGCGTGCTTTCAATAAACGGTTACTTGTAATTTAAGGACTGAAAAAGTTAATCGGTCTTTCTCGCCGGTACAGTTACTATTTGTTCGTCTTCGCAAGAACTGCGCTTACCTGGCTCGGGCGCGCCGGCTCGGCTAATAGGTCGACACTCGCTGTGCCTCTTGTCGTAAACATTGCAGTAATTGCGCAACCTGTTCGAGTCCTAGGGAGTGTTTACAGTTAGGGCCGACCTTTAAGCGTGAATGAAGGCCGGAGTTTGTTGACCGATGCGCAATGGGCGCGGCTTTCCCCGTTGTTGCCGGGCCAAGAACGGTCGCCCGGCACGACGGCCAAAGACACGCGCTTGTTCGTCGAGGCCGTGCGCTGGCGGGCCCGGTGCGGGGTGTCGTGGCGGGACTTGCCGGCCGCGCGGTTTGGCCCCTGGCACACGGTGTGCGCCCGCTTTCGGCGCTGGCGGCAAGCCGGCGTGTGGCCGCAGGTGCTGGCCCAGGTGCAAAACGCGACGGGCTTGCACCTGCTCTTGGTCGATTCCACGGCCGTGCGGGCGCACCAGGTGGCCGCCGGCGCGAAAAAAAAGACAGCCCCATCGGGTAGGCGCTCGGCCGCAGCCGGGGCGGTTTCACAACCAAGCTCTACCCGAGTTGCGACGCGCAGGGCCGGATTTGCGCCCTGGCCTTGACCGGCGGCCGGGCCGACGGCGGCCCGCAAGCCCCGGGCCTGCGGGTGGGCCACCTGCGCCCGGGCCAAGCCGTGCTGGCCGACCGGGCCTACGATGCGGGCGACGTGCGGGACCAAATCCAGCACGCCGAGACCGGGGCCGCGATTCCCAGCAAGAAAAACCGCACCCTGCCCACTGCCCATGACGCCGAAATCTACAGAGAGCGAAACCAGATTGAGCGCGCTATTAACCGCTTAAAACGCTTCCGGGCCGTGGCCACTCGCTTTGACAAACGCGCCGTCAATTACTTCGCCACTTGCTGCCTGGTGGCCGCGTTGACGTGGCTTTAACTGTAAACACCCCCTAGGCACACAAGCACCCGAAAAACAGCTGCCGCAAGACGGGCTGATTCCGTGGAAAATCTGGAGCACCTTCGATTTTAACTAATTGATAGTTTAAGAATAATATTCTCACAATTAGATTCAGAACATCATAGTAAGGCAACAATGAGGTAACGCCCCCTACCGGACGGTTGGGGACCTTTGCGCTGGATTCAGTGCAGAGAA
>JANPOR010000136.1:0-6169 GCA_031428075.1 Hymenobacter sp.
GCGGCCATCACTTGGTCCGACGCGTAGTTTTCGGAAGCAATTAGCTCCAGGCCGTGGGTCTGGCGGATTTTTTCTTGGTCGATGAGGCCGAACACGGCGGCGTCGCGGAGGCGGGCAGGGGCGGTGGTTTGCATGGACCAAAGGTACAATAAGCGCCCCGCCCCGCCCCCGGGGCCCCGGGGGTGGCCGTCCTGCACGCTGATGCCCCGAGTATTGCTCAATTAATTCTACCTTCGTAAAATAATGCTAGTTTATAACGCTTACAACTAAAATAATCGCTATTAATCATCTTTAATCATCATTATTTATGCCAACGCTCCTCGCTGAAGTTCTGACGCACTTGCGCGTTGGCAACCAGAAATTTCTCGTTGACTTCTACAAGCAGCGCCGCGACGTGTTCGGGCGCTGGGCGTTGCGCCAGCACCGGCTGGGGGGCCCTGCGGCGCACGCGCTGCTGCAAAGCGCCCTACTCGATTTTTACGACCAAGTGGCCGACGGCCGCCTCACCCGCTTGCCCACCGATGTACCGGCCCACGTCAACCGCTTGGCCGAGCAGCGATTAACGGCGGCCGTGCCTGCAGACGCTCCCCTGCCCACCGCCGAGGCCAGCCGCCGCCAGTTGCGGCTGGCCGATTTTCACCGCCTGGGGACCGATTGCCAGCGCTTGCTGGCGTATTTCTACTTCCACGGCTACAGCTTCGGGCGGATGAGCGGCAAGCTGGGCTTTGCCAACCCCGCTACGGCCCGCCGCCAGAAAGGCACCTGCCTGCGCAAGCTGATTGACCTGACCGAGCCGCCCCAAGACTTTCGTGCCTACCTCGACGAACTGGAGCGCTTCGCCGACGGCGAGCTGGACGAAGGGGCCCAGGCCGCGTTCGAGGAGCGCCTGGCCATCGACCCTGCCCTGGACGCCGCCTACGCCGCCTATGAGCAGTTTGCCGCCGACCTGCGCTGGGCCGCCGGCCACGACGCCCTGCGCCGGTGCCTCCACCGGCTCGACCAGCACCTCAACGAGCGTGGCACCGCGCTGATCCGGCTGCGGCACCGCGCCCACCGCCATCAGCGCCGCTGGCTGGCCTGGGCGGGGGCCGTGCTAATTGTGGCCCTGGCTGCCGGGGGCTGGTGGGCGGCCCGCCCGGCGCTGCCCCCCGAAGCCTGGGCCGGCTACTACCGCCTCGACCCTGCTCTGTCGCTCACGCAGGCCCAGGCTCGTGCCCGCCCACTACTGGCTCAGGCGCTGGCCGAGTACCGCGATGGCCACTATCCTGCCGCCTTGCACACCTTGGGCCGCTTGTCACCGGTTGAAATCGGAGCCGACACGCTGAGCTATTACCGGGGCCTGTTTCTGCTGCAAGCGGGCGAAAATCAGGCCGCTCAGGCCCCATTGCACCGCTTGTCTCAAGTGCTGGGTGGGCCGCTGTCGCGCCGCGCACGCTACCACCTAGGCATGGCCTATTGGCAAGCCCAGCAGCCCGCTGCTGCCCTGACTGCCCTGCGGCAAGTGGCCGCCGACTCGCTCAATCCCTACCGCACCAATGCCCGGCGCGTGTTGGCCGCTGGTGCCCTGGGTCCCGTCCCTGACTAACCTCAACGACAGAGCCGCTCCGTGCGTACACACTGGGTGCATTTCCCTAAACTCCACCATGGCTACCATCAACACGCCGAAGCACACCGACCCGGTCACCAAAAATAAAGAGAAGGCCAACGAAGCCGAGGCGAAGGATAAGCTTTCAGGCAAGACCAAAAAGCCTTCGGAAAAAGTAATTCTCCGAAGGCTTAGCACTTTCAAACGCCCGACCTGCCCCGCTGCAGTCCGGGCGTTTCCGTTACTTGAGGCCGTGGGCTAGCCGAACTGCCAGCGCCACCCACAGGGCCATCAAGTATTTGTGTAAATAAAAAAGAATTACGAGTCAACAAGGACGGATAAGTGGATTATCATGGCGCGGTTCAATACCCAACAAGCGCCCATCGAAACGGAGTGGTGGTACAGTTAACAACGCGTCCATGCGAGTGCTGCGGTTATAGCGGCTATTACGCTCAAGGTCTTATTGTTGGCCGTAAGAATCTGTTACGAATAGTAACTGTGGGCGCTGCAGTACAACATCCTCTCGGTTGAAATGCGCCCCTAATACGCCCTGCGTAAAACCGGTTAAGCAAGTCAAAAATCTTTCGCGAATATCTGCAATTTTGAAGCCTTTAGAGCCTGTTAAAATTAGACTGTAATTATGCTCTCGTGTCTGCAGAAACGGCTTCTGGGGCATTTTTCACCATCTCCCTATGTGCCAGCCAACTTCTAAGTAGGCTGTTTTTGCACCGCTTTAAGGAATGAAACAGTAGGAAACGCCAATTTCAACAAGCTCTTAGCATTGCTATTATCACGCAGTTCAACAATAAAAATTAGAAATCCTCCATTTTAGCATCGCACAACAATTAAACAATCTGGTCTCTCAGAAGGTGTTTGGGATTTAGTTGAGGCATATTCGGTTGAGGCACGTGGTTGAATTCGTAGTGAGCGGCCACGCTTGGTGTCTGGCGGGAGTAAATTCGTAATCGACCGCCAAGCGCCGAAAATAGGCGAGCCAGGCGAAGGTGCGTTCGACAACCCAGCGCTTGGCCACGGGCACAAAGCCGCGCACACGCGGCGGCCAACTGGCCAGTTCGTTCCGCAGGCCCAGCGCCTGCAGGTGGGCGGCAAAGCTGCCCCGGCAGCCATTGTCGGTGAGCACGGTGACCCGCCGCACGCCGCAGGCAGGCCGTTGCGGCAAAAGGCCCCGCGTGGCAGCCGTGCCGTCGTGGCCGTTGGCTGCGTGCACGTAACAGGCGAAAATACGGCCCTTCACACCGGTGATTATTGGCCGTTTGCGGCCGTTGACGTGCTTGCCGCCGCCGGTGCCCCGGTGCTCAAAAATGCGGGGCGCCAACTTGACGCTTTGGCTGTCCACGCACACGAGCGAGGGGGTGGCGGCCCGGTCGGCCGCTGGGCGGTCGGCTCGGTTCAGGGCCTCGTTGAGGCGGGCCTATACGGCCGGCAGGGCGCGCCCCTGGCAGCCCGTGCGGCAGACGTAGCGCACGGCATCCAGGACGCGCCGCAAACACAAGCGCCGGTGGCCGTGCACGGGCAGCGGCGGCCCAACTTGCCGCTGCGAGTCGGTGAGGGCTTAACAGCCGTCAACCATTTTGTAGCCGGAGCCTTGGAACGTCTGCTGCAACTTACTGACCCGTTTTTATCTAGCCTATTTATTATCCCAAATACCCTCTTAGTGCGCCTGCAGCCAGTTGCGGCCCGTGCCCACCTCTACTTCCAGCGGCACACCGCGGGGCAGCAGCAGGGCTTGGGTCATCAACTCCCTGATTTTTGGGGTGATGTACTCGACTTCCTCCTGCACGGCGTCGAATACCAATTCGTCGTGCACTTGCAGAATCATGCGGGTTTTTAGCTTCTCCTCGCGCAGCCAGTGGTAGATGTTGATCATCGCCAGCTTGATGATGTCGGCCGCCGTGCCCTGGATGGGCGCGTTGATGGCATTGCGCTCGGTCTAGCCGCGCAACGTGGCGTTGCGCGAGTTGATGTCGCGCAGGTAGCGGCGGCGCTTGAGCAGCGTTTCGGCGTATTCCAGCTCGCGGGCCCGGTTGATGCTCTCGTCCATAAACTGCTTCACCGATGGGAATTCCTGGAAATACGTGTCGATGATGTCGGTGGCTTCTTTGCGGCTGATGCCGATGCGCTGGGCCAGGCCGAAGGCCGAAATGCCATAGATGATGCCAAAATTGACGGTTTTGGCCTTGCGGCGCATCTCGGCGTCCACTCCGCTCAGCGGCACCCGAAACACCTTGCTGGCCGTACTCGAATGCACGTCGATGCCCTGGCGGAAGGCCTCAATCATCGTCGCATCGCCCGAAAAATCGGCCATGATGCGCAACTCTACCTGCGAGTAGTCGGCTGCCAGCAGCACGTGTTGGTCGTCGCGCGGCACGAAAGCTTTGCGGATTTCGCGGCCTTTTTCCGTGCGGATGGGGATATTCTGGAGGTTGGGGTTGGTCGATGACAGGCGCCCGGTGGCCGTCACGGCTTGGTTGAAGCTGGTGTGCACGCGGCCGTCCACCACGCTCACTAGCTGGGGCAGGGCCTCCACGTAGGTTGAGCGCAGCTTGGTGAGTTGGCGGTACTCCAAGATGAGGCCCGCAATGGGATTATCGGCGGCGAGCTGGCTCAGGATTTCTTCGCCGGTAGCGTGCTGGCCGGTCTTGGTCTTCTTGGTTTTGGTCCCGCCGATGTTCATTTTCTCAAACAGCACTTCGCCCAGCTGCTTGGGCGAGCCGATGTTGAAGGCCCCCCCGGCTTCCTGAAAAATCTGGCCTTCCAGTTCCAAGATGTACCCTTGCAACTCGGCCGAGTACTCGTTCATGGCCCCCGAGTCAATCTTCACGCCCTCGTACTCGATGCTGGAGAGTACCGGCACCAGCGGGTTTTCCACGGTGTTCAGCAAGCCCAGCAGCCCTAATTCTTTCAGCATGGGCTCGAACACGTGCTTGAGCTGCAGGGTCACGTCGGCGTCTTCGCAGGCGTAGTCTTTCACCAGGGCCGGCGCAATGTCGGCCATCGTCACCTGCTTCTTGCCTTTGGGCCCGATGAGGTCGGTGATGGGCATCGGCGCGTAGTGCAGGTAGGTTTCGGCCAGTACGTCCATATTGTGGCGCATATCGGGCTCGATGAGGTAATGTGCCAGCATTGTGTCGAACAGGGGCCCGCTTACCTCCACTTTGTAATGGCGCAGAATGCTGAGGTCGTACTTGATGTTCTGCCCGATTTTGAGGATACTTTCGCTCTCGAAAAATGGGCAGAACTCGTCCACAATCGCCTGGGCCGCTTCCAAGTCGTCCGAAGGCACGGGTACGTAGTAGGCTTCGCCCGGCCGGTAGCAGAAGCTCAGGCCCACGAGGCGCGCCGTCATGGTGTCGAGGCCCGTGGTTTCGGTGTCGAAGCTCACTTCGGTTTGCTGCAACAAGAAGCCAAGCAGTGACTTGCGCCGCGCCGGCGTGTCCATCAGATGGTACTGGTAGGGCACGTCTTCCAGTCGGCGGCGCGGGCCATTTGGGGGCCCAAACTGGCCATTTTCGCCTTCCTCTGCGCCGATGGCCACCGCCGCGTCTTCGCTGCTGCCGAATAGTGAGCCCTGGCCCCCAACTGTGGCTTTGGGCCGCCGGGCCCCGGTGGTGCCGGGCTTGGCTACGCCGGCGGGCGTGCGCGCGGGGCCGCCGCCCAGCACGCGGGCCGCTAGCTGCCGGAACTCCAGCTCGTCGAATAATTCGTGCAGCTTTGCCTCGTCGGGCGCGTCGAGTACCAGTTTATCGGCTTCAAATTCCAGCGGCACGTTCACGTGGATGGTGGCCAACTCCTTACTCAGCAGGCCCTGCTCGGCGAAGGCACGCACGTTTTCCTGCTGCTTGCCTTTAAGTTCGTCGACGTTGGCAATCAGGTTTTCCACCGAGCCGTACTTCTGAATCAACGTTTTGGCCGTTTTCTCGCCGATGCCGGGGATGCCGGGGATGTTGTCGCTTGCGTCGCCCTGCAAGCCCAGAATGTCCGTCACTTGCTCCACGCGCTCAATCTCGAAGCGTTGCAGTACGTGGGCCACGTCGAGTACTTCGGCCGCGTTGCCCATGAAGGCGGGGCGGTAGATCTTGATGCGCTCCGTTACCAGTTGGCAGTAGTCCTTGTCGGGCGTCATCATGAACACTTCAAACCCTTGGGCTTCGGCGCGTTGCGCCATTGTGCCAATCACGTCGTCGGCTTCGTAGCCTTCCAGGATAAGAATTGGAATGTGAAAGGCCTCAATAATCTGCTTGATGTAGGGCACGGCAATGCCGATGTCCTCGGGCATGGCTTGGCGCTGAGCTTTATAGGCCGGAAATGCCTCGTGGCGGAACGTCTTCTTGGGCCCATCAAAGCATACGCCGATGTGGGTGGGCTTCTCTTTTTGCAGCACTTCCACCAGCGTGTTGGTGAAACCCAGCACGGCCCCGGTGTTCATGCCTTTGGAGTTGATGCGCGGATTTCTGCTGAACGCGAAATGCGAGCGGTAGATTAGAGCAAAGGCGTCCAGCAAAAAGAGTTTTTTGGGAGCGGGAGCGGCGGTGTCGGTCATGGCAAGCGAAAGTACGGCGGGGC
>JANPOR010000137.1:0-1808 GCA_031428075.1 Hymenobacter sp.
GCAAGCCGGCCGGCCGGTGGCAGTATTGGAAGAGCCGCTGTTTTTTACGCAGTTTCGTTTTCATCAACAGAAACTAGTGTTGCACCGGGCCAGTATGCGGGCTTATCAACAGCTACTGGAAAAGCAGGGCTTCGTTTGCGACTACGTGGAAGCCCGCCTGCCTACGGCCGACGTACGCCAATGGATTGCCCAGGCTGGAGCCACTGGCCTGCGCCAGTTGCACGTCATCGACCCGGTCGACGACTGTCTACGGCGGCGCATCGAAACGGCCGCGGCCACGGCCGGCTTGACCCTCACGGTGCACCCCAGCCCCAATTTTCTAAACGAAATGGGTCCCGCAAATGCCTTTTTCGACAGCCGCAAAAGGTACTCCCAGACTGATTTTTATGTGGCCCAGCGTAAGCAGCGCCAGCTACTGCTGGAGCCCGACGGCAAGCCCACCGGCGGTAAATGGACGTTTGACGCCGAAAACCGCGAAAAGTTTCCCAAGCACGAAACCGTGCCCACATTGCCCTGGCCCGCGCCAACAGCGGAGGTGACGGAAGCTATTACCTACGTCGAGACCCACTTTCCCAACCACTACGGCCGGGCCCGCGACTTTCGCTACCCCATCACCCACGCGGCGGCCGAGGCCTGGCTCGCTGATTTTCTAGCGCAGCGGCTGACCAAATTTGGCGTGTATGAAGACGCGCAGGTAGCCCGCGAGCCGGTGCTGTACCATTCGGTGCTCACGCCGCTGCTGAACATCGGTCTGCTCAACCCGCAGCAAATCCTGGATGCTACGTTCGCCCACGCCGCCCAACACGAAGTGCCGCTGAACTCGTTGGAAGGGTTTGTGCGCCAGCTCGTAGGCTGGCGCGAGTTCACCCGCATCATGTACGAGCGGGAGGGACAGCGGCAGCGCACCCGCAACTTCTGGGGCTTCGAGCGCAAGATTCCCCCGGCGTTCTGGACGGGCACCACGGGCATCGCCCCGGTCGATATCGTGATAAAAAAGGCCCTGTCCGGGGCCTACAACCACCACATCGAGCGGCTGATGGTGCTGGGCAACTTCTTTCTGCTCTGCGAATTCGACCCCGATGAGGTTCACCGCTGGTTCATGGAAATGTACATCGACGCCTACGATTGGGTGATGGTGCCCAACGTGTACGGCATGACCCAATTTGCCGACGGGGGCCTGATGACGACCAAGCCCTACATCAGCGGCAGCAACTACCTGCTGAAAATGGGCGACTGGCCCAAAGGCGACTGGCAAGCCATCTGGGACGGTTTGTTCTGGCGCTTCATGCACGTGAACCGCGATTTTTTCACCCGCAACCCGCGTCTGGGAATGCTGGTTCACACGTTTGATAAAATGAGTGAAGTGAAGCGGGACGCGCACTTGGCACAGGCAGAAGCGTTTCTGGCAAAGCTCGATACCTGGAACGAGTAGGGGGCCTCTTGCCAGTTGGCGCTACGACCACAGTGGTTTTACCTTTGCCCTCTTATGCGCCAATACCTCGACCTCGTTCGCCAGATTCTAGACCACGGAACCCTTAAAACCGACCGTACCGGCACGGGCACGAAGTCCATCTTCGGCCCCCAAATGCGGTTTGATTTGGCCGATGGCTTTCCGCTCGTAACCACCAAAAAGGTGCATTTGAAGAGCATCATTCACGAACTGCTGTGGTTTTTGCAGGGCGACACCAATATTGCCTACCTCAAAGAGCACGGCGTGAAAATCTGGGACGAATGGGCCGATGTCAACGGCGACCTCGGCCCCGTGTATGGCCACCAGTGGCGCTCCTGGCCCGACGGCCACGGCGGCC
>JANPOR010000138.1:0-2584 GCA_031428075.1 Hymenobacter sp.
GGCCCTGGCCGAGCCCGACGAAGACGGTATCTGCATGGTGACGGGGGCCCCCAGCCCACGCCGTGCCTATTTTGCGCGGGCCTACTAGCCAAGGCCTTATGCCTTTTCATCTGCTGTTTAATTAGGTTTCTGGAATAACAAAAAGCCGGCCTTGGGACATTGTTCCGGGACCGGCTTTTAGTTTCGGCTAGCCGATAAATTGCATTATCCCGATAATTATTCATCTTCAAGGGATTACTTTACCACCACCTTTTGCACTGTTGAATCCATGCGCAACCCGCTGTTTTGCCTGTTGCTGCCGGGGCCCTTGGCCAGCCGTGCTCAAGCTAGCGCGTCCGACACGACTCCACTGATGCTCATTGTGTTGGCGGCACCTGTCCCGGCCCTTACCCGTCTACCGGTACGCACCGACGCCGTGCGAAAATTCATGAAGATTAAAGGCACCACCAAGCTGCTTACCGACGAGCTGGGGGCTTTCAAAACCTGCCCGCAGGTGGACCGGATTCTGGCCGAGTCGGTCGACGATTTTGTGCAAATTGCCACCGGTACGCCGATCGAAGAAGCTTATTTCCAGGCATTGGGCGATAGTCTGATGCTACTTACGCCGCTCCCGCGCGCCCGATGACCGGGCCGATGTGGCCGAGTATTACGAGGATTTACTGGACATCGTCGGTATAAAAAGCTCGGTGGGACGGCTCAACACCATCGTAGTTCGCCCCCGGGCCAAGCGTTTCCCGCATCTGCTGGCCCCGGTGGACCCCCGGCCGGGCAGTAGCGGAGCCGTTTGGCGGCCGGCGCGTACCTTTTCTCCGCCTAACGCCTGCTTCGCCCACCATGCTCACCATTGCTCTCCTCTTGCTGTTCGGCCTGCTGTTTCTAGCGGCCGAGGTGGTGTTTATCCCCGGCACCACGGTGGTGGGCTTCGTCGGGTTCGCACTACTGACTGTGGGCGTGTGGCTAGGCTACCGCGACTTGGGCACGCCCGCCGGGCACTACACGCTGGCGGGGGCCGGAGCCCTGGCCGCCCTAGTGCTTTACCTGGGCTTGCGCCCCAAAAACTTGGCTCGGGCGGCCCTGCACGCCGTGAGCCAGGGTTCGGTGCGCGACGTGCGCCGGCCCGACATGCCCGCCGGTACGGTGGGCCGGACGCTGTCGGCGTTGCGCCCCGCGGGTACGGTGCTCTTCGGTGAGGAACGGCGCGAGGTCGTAACGCGGGGCGAATTCGTGGATGCGGGCCGGGCAGTACGAGTGCTTGGCATCGAGCAAAACCGCATCGTAGTGGAAGGCGCTTAACCCAATTGGAGGCAAGGCTCTGCGCCTTCAGTAACTCAATAGTTATCGGTTGTGCAGAACAGCTCTATTGTAATTCGTAACTTAAACTTAACAAGAGCCTTTGGATGTGCGGGCTTACTGCTGCAAAGACGGCTGAAAGGCCACTGTGCCCCTGATGGATTGCATTAGAAGTGTAGACGCTCTGATGATAACGGTTGAGTTTATATCATCATTTTAGTATATCGAGTAGTAAAATGCTAAAAATTATCTATTTTAGCGTAGTTTTATGCTTCATCAGCGAAAACCCTTGTTCCAAGGACGAATATCCTTGGAACAAGGGTTTTGCTTAAGTAGCTATCATTCTTCCCTTACTGTGCTTGGCAAGGCTCAGACTAAACAAACTTAGAACCGATGCAAAACCAATATTTTGAATCAGCAGCGAGTTCTAACGTACGCACAAATCATTTTCCAATGGTTGGATCCGCGGCAGAGGCTCGTCCCGAGCCCGATGACTTCCGTCCCCAACTGCACCTGACCCTACACGGCCCCAACGGCTTGGCGGCCCGCACCATGCTCCGCTTTGAGGCGGAGGCCGGCGCCCCCGACGTCCCCCTGCGGCTGCTGGCGCACCCGGGCCGGGCCGCAGCTGCGTTCGCAGTGCCTCTGTCACAACTCACTGCTCCAACTACCGTGGCCCTGAGCGTGGCTGGGCTCGCGCCCGGCCGCTATGCGCTGTGGGCCGACGCGCTCTGCAACCTATCAGCTACATCCGTGTGGTTGGTCGACGCCCACGTTGAAGTGCGTATCAACCTGCGCCAAGAGCCAGTGTATGCATTTACGGCGGTAGCGGCGGCCGGCGGCCGCTTCTGGCTGCACCTGTTGCCGTTGGCGGTTCCCATTCGCCCGCCCGGTGGGGGACTCTTAGGCTTGGCGGCCCCGGGGTGGGCATAGGCATAATTACTGGTAATAACTGACGCCGCCCGTCTGGGAGGGCCCTGCTACCGGCTTTTGGGCCGCGGCGCGACGGGTTGCGCGACTCAGTGTGCGAGTAGTTGGGTTAGGGTCAGGTCCGTAAAGTCGCGGATGACCAACAGCGAGGCCCGGAAATCGGCGGAGCGCAGCGTTGAGGCCACGGCCATGCAGCACATGCCAACACGATAAGCGGTTAGCTCACCCAGTACTGCGTCTTCGAACACAATGCACTCGGCGGGGGGGGCACGCCCAACTCTTGGGCCACTAAGGTGTACGTGTTGGGGCGGGGTTTGCCGCGGGACACGTCGTCATCGTCTACAACAACGTCAAACAGCGGCTG
>JANPOR010000139.1:0-4443 GCA_031428075.1 Hymenobacter sp.
CGCGACCCGGTGAACGGCTACGGCAACGAGTCGTCGGATCGCAGCACGCTGCTGCTGGGCGGCAAAAGCTACGCCGTGGCCCGCACCGGCTACAGTGAAGAAGCTGTGACCAGCTACGACCTGCGCACCCTGAAGGGCGACATGGCCCTGCACTACAAACTGGCCGCGGCCGCCGAACTGACCTACACCTACCGCGTGGCGAGCTTCGACAACGTGTACCAGCGCGCGAACCGCTTCCGACTGCAAGGCTACCTGTTGCAGCAACATGCCCTACAGCTGAGCGGCCCTGTGGTGCAGGCCCGCGCCTACCTCACCCAGGAAACCACCGGCCAGAGCTACAACCTGCGCTCAGCGGCCGAGAACATCGACCGCAGCTTCAAGCCCGACGCCGCCTGGAACCAGGACTACACCACGGCTTGGAACACCGCTACTGCCGGCGGCCAGTCCGTGGCCCAGGCCCACGCCAGCGCCCGCCTGGCCGCCGACGCCGGCCGCTACGAGCCCGGCACCCCCGCGTTCGACCAAAAGCTGAAAGACTTGGAAAACATCAACAACTGGGACCAGGGCGCGGCCCTGCGCGTGCGCGCCCACCTGGCCCACGCCGAGGCCCAAGTGAACCTGGCCGAGGCCCTGCGGCGTGGCGGCCACGCCCTGCCCGCAGCCCTCGACCTGCTGGCCGGGGCCGACCATCGCACCTACATCGTGGCCCCCGACGGCAACTACTTCATCAATCCTGAAAAAGGCAAAGACCCCACCAGCGACCTCCTATACAGCAAAACCGGCGGCTTCGTACAGGCCGGGGCCCACTTACTCGCCGATAAAATTCGCCTCACGGCCACGCTACGAGCCGACAAGAACGACTACTTCAACCTGAAGCTCAACCCGCGACTCACGGCCGTGTACTCGCCCACGCTGCGGCACAACTTCCGCCTCAGCTACCAGAGCGGCTACCGGTTTCCGAGCCTGTTCGAGGGCTTTTCCAACGTGAACAGTGGGCAGGTGAAGCGCATCGGGGGGCTGCGGGTGATGTCGGACGGCGTATTTGAGAACAGCTACCTGCGCACGAGCATCGACGCCTTCAACAACGCCGTGACGGCGGCCGTCAACGCCAACAACACCCCCGGCGCGACCATCGCCCAGAAACGCCAGCAGGCCATCCTTCAAAACCAGGACCGGCTCGTGAAGAACCCCTACATCTACCTCAAGCCCGAATACATCCGCTCGCTGGAGCTGGGCTACAAGGCCGCGCTGGGCCCCGGCGGCCGCCTGCTGGCCGATGTAGATTTCTACTATAATTCCTACCGCGACTTCATCGCCCAGGTCGAAGCCTACGTGCCCGTGACCAGCACCGGCGCGCCCCTCACCACCGGCACCGACCTCAACACCGTCGCCACGGCCCTCAACAGCAAGGCCACCCAGGCCCGCTACAGCCTCTACACCAACTCGCAAAGCCAGGTGTACAACTACGGCGGCTCGCTGGGCCTGCGCTACGAGCTGGCCGGTGGCTACCTCTTGGGCGGCAACGCCACCTACACCCGCCTCGACCGCACTGAAAACGGCGACGGCCTGGAAGACGGCTTCAACACCCCGCGCTGGGCCTACAACCTGAGCCTGGGCAACGAAAAAGCCGTCGGCAACTTCGGATTCGGCGTCAACTACCGCTGGCAGCAGCACTACTACTCCCAAACGTTTTTGGTAAATGGCGACGTGCCGGCCTATAACACCCTCGACGCGCAAATCAGCTACGCCGTGCCCGCGCCGGAGCTGCGCTTTAAGCTAGGGGCCAGCAATTTGCTGAACAACTACTACGTTTCGTACCTCGGGGGCCCTAGCGTGGGTGGATTGTACTACCTAGCCGTGACATACAGCATGAAATAAGCTTTTTGCTTGAATATTACCGTAGCGCCGCCAGCCCTTCGCAGAAATAGCGGAAGCTGGCGGATGTGTTTCGGGCCGGGTCGAGGTGCAAGGCGATGTTTTCAGCCCATTCTACTTTGGCCTTGCTGGCTAAATAATAGCCGTCCTTTTGTAATAAGCGGTGCAGGGCTTCCCAAGTATCGGGCAACGCGTCAGGGTCACGACCCAACCCTTTGAAATGATTGGCGTGGACCCACGGATAGGCCGACTGAATAGCGGTCCGGTCCACTGCCAGCCGGTCAGCCCGATTCAGCACGTCGTTAAGCTGGCCCCACGCGGCCGGCTGCCCGAGCCGGAAATCGGAGTACCCCGCGGTCCAAGCTGGGAAAACGGTTGGCAAGGCCCGCCACTGGTAGCCCGTGCGAGAGCCGTAACGCACCGCATCCAGGACGCGTTGCAAACACAGGCGCCGGTGGCCATGCACGGGCAGCAGCGGCGGCCTGACTTGCTACTGCGCGTCAGTAAGGGGTTGATGGCCGTCAACCACATCGTAGCCGTAGCCTTGGAACGCCAGCTGCAACGTACTGACTCATTTTTGTTTAGCCTTCCAGGTTATCTTAAACACCCTCTAACTACTTCGCTCAAAAAAGCCAGCGCGTCGAGCACCGTGGATTTGCCGCTACCGTTGGGGCCGATGAATACACTCAGCGGCGTGAGGTCGCGGAATTCCACGTCGCGCAGGGCGCGGCAGTTTTTGATGCGCAGGTAGGTGAGGCGGGGCACGGCCGGCGCTTTCGCACGAGGAAGCATAGGAGGACAGCTTTTTTTATAAAATAAGATCGTCTGCCGGGGCGGAGGCTTTATTGGCGTAGCAGGAAAATTTATGCCCTCCTGCTTGTAACGCTAGGGCCCCCAGGTCGGTAGTCAGCACTAAAACCGGCAGGTTACTTTCTCCTCAATTTCTCATCAACCCGTTTACCATGGCCACTTCCCCCCTCGCCCGTCTGTTGCACACGGCCGTTGCCGTCGTTTTGACCACCGTTTGCGCGCGAGCCCAGCAGCGGCAGTCGCGCCCGGTAACCGGCGACTTCCAGCAGGTAGAATCCGGCGGTGGCATCGACATTTACCTGACGCAGGGGCCCACGGCAGCCGTAGCGGTGGAGGCCCTGCCCGAGGCGCTGCCGCACGTGGTGACGGAGGTGCGGAACGGCACGCTGGTGATTCATTGGGAACAGGGTTTTACGTGGCACATATTGGGCCGGCAGCGCGCCGTGAGGGTCTACATCACCAGCCCGCGCTTGACCGGCCTGGTGCTGAGCGGCGGAGCCGACGCCCACGGCCAAACCCCGCTGCTGGCCGACGACTTCAGCATCCGGACCAGCGGCGGCTCTGATGTAACGCTGGCCTTGCAAGCCAAAACGCTGCGCGCCGAATCCTCCGGCGGCTCCGACGTGACGCTGACCGGCAAGGTGGAACGGCAGGAAATGAAGTTCAGCGGCGGTTCCGACTACCACGGCTTCGGCCTGCAAAGCACCACGGCCACTATCGAGGCCAGCGGCGGCTCCGACGCCGATGCCTGGGTGGACGAGACGTTGGTGGCCAATGCCTCGGGCGGCAGCGACCTGCGCTACAAAGGCACCGCCCGGGTTACCAGCTTTCACTCCGGCCACGACAGCGGGGTGAAACACGTGCAGTAAGCCCGAACTACAGTCGCACGTTGAAGGCCAGCGGCTGTACCACCCACTGCCGCAGGTAGCTGCTGTAGGCCACGCGCACCCCGGCCTCGACGGGCGTGCGCAAATGGAAGACGTTGAACAGGGCCATTAGGTCGGCGCCGCCGTTGCGGTAGTCTTGGTAGACGCGGGTATTTACAAGCTGATTATTAACCTTTACCGTCACTACACTGCTGCCCTGCGCCACGTCGACGAAAGCGGTGGCGCGCAGGCGCTGCACGTACAGCACCCGGCCTACCGACCAATGCACGAAGGCCAGGGGCAAGCTATAATCGGCGCTGCCCACGGCCAGGCGGTCGAAGCTGACGTAGCTGGTCTCGGCGCGGGGAAAGGAGATGGCGGCACTGAAATTATACTGGTCTTGCTGCTGATATTGATAGCCGCCGCGCAGGCGCAGGGCGTGGTGGGTGGCCAAACCGGGCAGGTACACCGCTGCCTGGACCCCCACTTGGGTGGCTTGCAGGTTGGTAGCAAAGGGCGTGGTCCGGTAAGTAGCCAGCAGCGTCGCGCCGCCGCGCGGGGCCACGTCGCGGGCGCTTTGCTTGAGCTGGCTCGCGTAGGCGAGTGACGTTTGGATGGCGTGCAACGGAGTACTGGGGCCCGTCTCGTCAAAATTGCGGTAGGCCGCCGCGTAGTTGAACACTTGTTCGTGAAGATAGTAAGCCCCCAACGTCAGGGCCTGCAAATACTTCGAGCGGGTAAGTACCAACGGCACCCGCACGCCGGCCAGCACGCGGGCGTAGTGCCAGCGGCTACGCCGCAGGCTATCGAGCGGCCGGGCCCGGTCGAAGTAGCGCGAGGCATCGCGCCCGCCGTAGCTGCCCTCCACGTCAAACACTGGGAAAAGCCCTTG
>JANPOR010000140.1:0-6426 GCA_031428075.1 Hymenobacter sp.
GTACCAGAAATTGCGCCACAAGCAAAACTTGACCAATGCCGCACAGTACGCAACACAGGTGACCGATGCTTACCACAACAACGGGCTGGCGGTGCCCGCCACCTACGAAACCCACTTACAGAATACCTTCAATACCAACGCGATGGACACCAACTGGCAATAGGAAGTGACTTAGCGTGGGCTGATAACCAACTACCAGCCGTCGTTGTCGGGGGGCACGGAGCAAAACCGCTTTCAGGTGAGCAGCAGCTGTTTCCAACAGGATGGCTTGGTGAAATATAACGACCTGCGGAAGTACGTGGTGCGCCTGAACGATGTGCTGGTACTCACCAAACGAATGAAAGACAGCGTGTCGGTCAATTTCAACCGCTCCAATAACAAGGCCACCTTGGAGCTCTTGCGCGGCGCGGTCCTAGCCAACACCATAATTCCGGCGCGCCCGCTGCTAGTCGCGTTGCTTCACGCAAGATACCGTAAACCCCATGCCGCTGCTGACCATTCCGCTATTGGAGTCCCAGACATACAAAGTGCCGCAGAATCCCGGCCACTAATCCTTGCTGGCTTTGACTCTGCTTGCCCTACGCCGCAATCCGTTGGCCTCTGCTGCGCTGACGGCTTGCCAAATTGCGCAGGCTCTTCGAATAATTTCATCTCATGAATAATCAAATTTGTGGCATTTGGTTGAGCTTTGTGCTGCTCGTATCGGGGGCTCTTGCTACAGAGGCTTGCGGCCAAACCCAGGCACCAACGGTTTTCAACATCCGGGACTACAGCGTCCGCCCCGATAAATCTGGCAACGCGCAGGCCGCTATTCAGCGCGCTATTGAAGCCTGTGCGGCGGCGGGCGGCGGGCAGGTGCTGGTGCCGGCTGGCACTTACGGCACCAGCACCGTGTATCTGCGCAGCAACGTGGAGTTGCATCTGGCCAGTGGCGCCACGCTGCTGGCCTTGTCTGATTCGACACTTTACCGCAACGACAAAGCCGGCCTGCTTGACGCAGGCGACAGCTTTATTCCGGCGTTGATAGTGGCCAAAGATGTGACCAACGTCGGTCTTACCGGGCCGGGGCGCCTGCTGGGTGAGCCGCGCTTTACCACGTTCCCAGTGACCGCACCGGACGCGTACCCCGGCTGGACGGCAAATGCGCTGGCCGCCGGCTTGGACATGAAGGCCTTGCGCGTACGCAATCCGAAGGTGTCGCTGGTGTACATCTCGGGCTGCCGCAACGTGGCGTTGCGCGACGTGCACATCGAAAACTCGCCCAACTGGAGCTGCCACCTGCAATGGAGCCAGGACGTGACGATTCGCGGCGTGCACATCAGTTCCAGTCTGGAGCGGGGCGTGAATTCCGACGGACTCGACATTGATGGCTGCAAGCGCGTGCTGGTTTCGGACTGCATTATCCGCACTGGCGACGATGCCATTTGCCTGAAAACCACCCGCCAAGGCGGCCGCTCCGAAACCTGCGAGGACATATCGGTGAGCAACTGCACGCTGTCGTCGAGTTCCTGCGCGTTGAAAATCGGAACGGAAACAAACGCTGATTTTCGCCGCATCCTTTTCACCAACTGCACTATCAGCGAGACCAATCGGGCCTTGGGCATCATCGTGCGCGATGGGGCGGTGGTGTCCGATGTGGTGTTCAGCAACATCGTGCTGGACTGCCGCCGCCGGCCTTTCTTCTGGTGGGGAAATGGCGAGGCGTTTCACTTCACCGTTCTCAAGCGCAACGTAGGCTCCAAGGTGGGCCGCATCGAAAACGTGCGCATTCAGGGCGTGTCGGGCGGGGTGGAGGGCACGAGCACCGCTGCCGGGTTTGCCGGGGTAGGGGAGGATGCCTATGCCTCCATTCGCAACATCACCCTGGCCGACATTCACTTGGCGCTGCACGCCGAATCGGAGCGCGACAAGCGTGCCACCGACGGCATTGCCATTAGTAACGCGGAAGGAATTGACCTCCGCGCCGTGGCGCTTGACTGGGACGCGCAGGCCCCTGAACCCAAATGGGCGCACGGCTTGGCCCTGCGCACTGTGCGCAATTTTCGTATTGCCCAGTTCGAAAACCGTTCGGTTCCGCAGAATCGCGAGGCTACCGTGTTGCTGACCGATGCTCAACACGGCTCCCTGAATTGTTCCGCGCCAACCCCTGTCGGGCAAGTATACTGCCAAGTTACGGGTAGCCAGACGCGGGATTTGCGCATTCAGGCCCCCAAATCGATAAAACCGGCGCAACTAACTGTTGAGCCAGCCGCCCGCAAAGCAGTCTTAATAACGTACTGTCCCCAATGACTTTTACTAAAAACTGTGGTGACTCAGGCCAAAATATCTGGCGGCTGGTATTGCTGGCCACTTGCCTGCTGAGCAGCGCAATGGGGTTTGCGCAGCGCCGACCCATCAACCCTAATGCCTCGTCTGAAGCCCGTCAGTTGCTGAAGTACCTCTACAAAATCCAGGGTAAAAAGACGCTCTCCGGCATGCACAACGTGCTGGGCAAAATGTCCATTCCCTCCGACCGGGTGCAGCAACTGACGGGCAAGTACCCGGCCATTTGGGGCGGTGATTTTGGCTTTGCTGACTCCACGCACGACATCGACAACATCAAGTACCGGCCGCTGTTGGTGCCCGAAATCAAGCGGCAGCACGCCCGTGGTGCCATCATCGTGCTGAGCTACCACCAAGCCAATCCCGTCATCGGTGAGCCCTGCGACTTTCAGGGCGGCATCATCAGTAAGCTCACCGATGCGCAGTGGCAGGAGCTGCTGACGCCCGGCACGCCCCTCTACCAGAAATGGGCTGCCCAGATGGACCTGCTGGCCGGCCATCTGGAGCAGCTGCAAGCGGCGCACATTCCGGTCATCTTCCGGCCCTACCACGAGATGAACGGGAGCTGGTTTTGGTGGGGCGGCCGGCCCGGGGCCCAGGGCTACCTGGCCCTCTGGCAGCAGCTCTACACCTACTACACCGAGCATCATCACCTCAACAACCTGCTCTGGGCCTGGACGCCCGATAAGCCCAACCCCGGCGTGGAAAACTATTTCCCCGGGCGCGACAAAGTCGATTTATTGGGCACCGACATTTACCCGCGCAAGGACAGCGCCGCTGTGACTTATCCGCAGCGCTGGTACGAAACCATGCACCGCCTGGCCGGCCGCAAGCCCCTGGGCCTTTCTGAACACAGCCAACTGGTGACACCTGAGCAGCTGCAGCAGCAACCCTACGTGTGGTTTATGTCGTGGGGCGAGATGCTGTTCAACGCCAACAGACCAGAGGAAATCAAGCGGATTTACGAATCGCGTCGCGTGCTCAGCGTGGAAGACGTGCCCCGGCGGTTGTCGAGGTAAGGCGCGGGGCTGGTCCCCGCCCGTCGTTGCACAGAATCGGGGTTGCGGCCCGCGCGCCGGGCGGGGGCCAGTTCCGCGCCCTACTTCGGCCAACGCTCAACAAACCTATTTTTTCTGCTTTTAAATAAAACATCATGGTCCGATTTATTTGTCTCTTGCTGGTCTGCATTCTGGGGTGGCCCACCGACGGAATGGCCGCAGTTCCTGCCTACCAGATACGCGGGCAGGCCGTGGTGGTAAAAACGAAGACCCTCAACTTGGAAATGCAGGTTTTCACGTCGGCCACCGTGCGCATTCTGCGGTTTAGGGCGGGGGCAACGGCTGCTAAAACCAGCCTTTCCGTCACGGCAAAGCCAGCTGCGGCCCCCTTTGCCGTGACGCAGAGCGGCGACGTGCTAACGGTGAAAACCGCGCAGCTGAACGTGCAGCTGAACCTGAAAAGCGGGCTCGTGCGCTTTGCCACGCTGGGTGGGGCGCTGCTGCTGCGCGAAGTGCCCACGGATTCGCTTTTCACGCCAACTTCGGACGTGGGCAAGCCGGCCTACATCGTGCAGCAGCGGTTCGGCCTGAGCACGGCCGAGGCCCTCTACGGGCTGGGCCAGTTCCAGGACGGGGTGATGAACTGGCGTAACCACCGGGTGAAGCTGCGCCAGGTCAACCAATTCATTGCCAACCCGTTTTTGGTGTCTACGGCCGGCTACGGTATTTTGTGGGACAACTACTCGGCCACCACGTTTCGCGATAATGCGCGGGGCGCGTCGTTTTCGTCGGAAATCGGCGACTGCATCGATTACTATTTCGTATACGGGCACGATGCCGACGGCGTGGTGGCCGGCTACCGCGCCCTCACCGGCAAGGCGCCCATGTTTGGCAAGTGGGTGTTTGGGTTCTGGCAGTGCCGGGAGCGGTACAAAAGCCAGGACGAGTTGCTAGGCGTGGTGGAAAAGTACCGCGCCCTGCGCGTGCCGCTCGACAACATCGTGCAGGACTGGCAGTACTGGGGCACCGACAACAACTACTGGAACTCCACCGAATTCGGTAATCCGGCCTTTCCGAAGCCGCGAGTGATGGTCGAGAAGGTCCACGGCCTCAATGCCCACCTCATGATTTCGGTCTGGCCGTCGTTTGGGGAAAAAACGGCCATCCACCAAGAGCTGAAGCAGGCCAAGCTGCTTTATAAGTTCAAGAACTGGCCCCCCGACGGCGGGGTGCGCGTGTACGACGCCTTCGACCCCAAAGCCCGCGACGTGTACTGGCGGTATATGAATAAGAACTTGTTTTCGCTGGGTATCGATGCCTGGTGGCTTGATGCATCAGAGCCCGAGCAGTTTGACCGCGAAGGGGCCCTGGACTCGGCCCAAACGGCCCTGGGCAGCTTCAAGCGGATGCGCAATGCCTTCCCGCTCCAGCACACCAAGGGCGTGTACGAGCACCAGCGGGCCGCTTCGGCCGATAAGCGCGTGTTTATCCTGACCCGCTCAGCCTTTACCGGGCAACAGCGCTACGGGGCCGCGGTGTGGTCGGGTGACATCCACGGCAGTTGGGACGTGCTGCGCAAGCAGATTGCCGGCGGGCTGAACTTTAGCCTGGCCGGCATCCCTTACTGGACCACTGACATCGGCGGCTTTTTCACGGGTAAAACCTACCCGCTGGGCGTGGCCGACCCGGCATTTCAGGAGCTGTACGTGCGCTGGTTTCAGTTCGGAGCCTTTTCTCCCTTGTTCCGCTCGCACGGCACCGACACGCCCCGTGAGATTTACCAGTTTGGGGCCAAGGGCGACTGGGCCTACGACGCCCAGGCCAAGTTTGTGGCCCTGCGCTACCGCCTGCTGCCTTACATCTACTCCCAGGCCTGGCGTGTGACCGCCCAGGGCTACACCCTGATGCGGGGCTTGGCGATGGACTTCGCCCATGACCCGAAGGTGTACGACATCGACAACGAGTACATGTTTGGGCAGAATCTGCTGGTGAACCCCGTGACGACGGCCCAATACACCCAAAAAAACGCCGATGCCACCCAGAAAGGCACGGCTGATTTTAGCACCGTTAAATCGCAGGCTCTGTACCTGCCCCGCAGCGCCAGCTGGTACGACTTCTGGACCGGCGAGCGCACCCCCGGAGGCCAGACCGTGACCCGCCCCACGCCCATTGACCTGATGCCCCTTTACGTGCGGGCCGGCGCTATCCTGCCCTTGGGGCCGGTGGTGCAGTACGCGGCCGAGCCGACTACCGTGCCGCTGGAGCTGCGGGTATACCGCGGCGCCGATGCCGAATTCGTGCTCTACGAAGATGAAAACGACTCGTACCGCTACGAAAAAGGGGATTACGCCACCATCCCGCTCCGCTGGAACGAGAAAGCTCAGCAGCTGAGCATCGGCCGCCGCGCGGGCAGCTACCCCGGCATGGCGCGCACTCGGACGTTCAACGTCGTCTTTGTGAACCAAACCCACGGCGCGGGCCTGGCTACCACTGAGCACCCCGACCGAGTGGTACGCTACCAGGGCGACCTCGTGACCGTGAACCGGCCCAAGTGAGCCGGCCCAAGTGAGCCGGGCCGGGAGCCGGGCCAGCTGCGCCTAAGCAGCTCATTGGCCAGAACCCGTCAGACTCACCTGCTCCGCCGGAGAAAAGGCGGGGGGAGGCGAATTGCCATAATAATCCACCAGTGCATTCCCGGTCCTGGAAACATCTAAAATTCACCATCATGCGCCTGGTACTTCTTGTCCTATTCTCAAGCGTCGCTTTACTTCTAAGTTGCAGCCGGGTAGCTCCCACGCGCGCGGTCAACTCCCAAAACCTCCTCTCCGCTCTGCCGTCACCGATACTATTTCGGGGCGACGAGCGTACAGCGTATCGCGACCCGGCCGTGCTCTATCACAAGGATTCGCTCTTCGTGTTTTTTACACTAGTGCGAACCGAAGCCGACAACAAAGTCTACTCCTATACGGCCATGAGCCAGACCAAGGACCTACAGCACTGGTCCCCCGTGCGCATCCTAACGCCCCGCGACCAGCGCCTGGATTACAGCAGCCCCGGCAACGTGGTGCGCTTCCAGAACGAGTGGGTGCTGTGCCTCCAAACCTAC
>JANPOR010000141.1:0-8077 GCA_031428075.1 Hymenobacter sp.
AGCAGCGCCGTTGATGTGCTGGTGGGCTACAACTCCGACGAGGCCAACTACTTCCTGGTCCCGACCGGACTGCTCAAGAAAATCAAGTCCAACTTCATCCTGGCCCTGGCCGTGAAGCGGTTCCACCCCGCGCCGGTGGCCTTGATTACCACGTACAAGCAGGTCTATCCCGCCAAGAGCCTGGGCGAGCTGCTGTCGGCCGTGGCCACGGCCTACCAGTTTCAGGTGCCTTCCGTGCACCTCGCCGATGCCCACGCCCGCCAGCCCGGCCGTACCTACATGTACGAGTTTGCCTGGCCCTCCTCGGTAGCGGCCAGCACCTACGGAGCCTACCATGGGCTGGCGCTGCCCTTCGTTTTCAACCGGCGGGCCCTGGTGACGGGGCCGCGCGGGATGCTGGGGCCCAGCGGCGGCCCCGCAGAGCTGGCCGACCAGATGCAGAGCGCCTGGGTTGAATTTGCTCGAACCGGCAGCCCCGGCTGGGCCCCCTACACCGCCGCCGAGCGCCAGACGATGCTGTTCAACACCCATTCGCAGTTGCAAACCAATCCGCACGCGAAGGAACTCCGGGCTTGGGAGGGGGTGCGTTGAGGAAAGGGGGGCAGGGATGCGGCAGTGGTTGGGCCAGGGCCGTATACATATAAAACCTTGATTTTCAGTTAGTTTTTTTAACTAGTCGCCGCCGACTATCGCGGGCCCATCCTCCTGCCCATGAACCGTTTTTTCTGTTTTTATACGCTGCTGGGGGCGCTGCTGACATCCTTATCCGGCGTGGCGCAGGAGGTAGTTCAGCCGCCACAACCGCCCCGGCCAGTAATTCAGCCGCCGCGGCCTCCTTCCCCTCCCCGCCCGCCGCAGCCGCCCCGGCCGGTAATCCAGCCGCCGCGCCCGCCGTACACTGGCTGGATGCCCGTTGCCACCATTGCGGTGCGGCAGCCAGTCGGGCAGGCCGGCGCGGAGCTAACCGGGGCCTCCCACAACTTCCGCTACCTTAAACTTCGCGTGCGCAACATGCCCCTGACCCTGGACCATCTGCTGGTGAGCTACGACTACGGGCCAGCAAGCAGCGTGCCGCTGCACTACCGCCTGCAGCCAGGCCACGAGTCCCCCCCGCTTAGCCTACAACGCCTGGGCGGCCGCCGCGTCCGCCGCCTCGACCTCTGGTACACCAGCGGCGGTGGCTTGTTCAACCCAACCGTCGTGACCATCCTCGGCCTGCGCTAGCCTTTCGGCCCGGTGGCCCCGCCTTACCATCCGCACTTTTCCCTAATCCTTCCCCCTTCAATCCTTTCAACGCTATGGAACGCTTTTCAACTTACTCTGGCCAACTGCAAGCCCTCATCATTCTTTACCTACCGCGCGTCGTGATGGCCCTGGTGGTACTGATGGTGGGCTGGTGGGTTATCAGCCAGGTGAGTCGGCTGGCTTCGCGCGCCATGTCGCGCCTCGACATGTCGTTGCGCGGCTTCCTAACCAGCATGATTAGTGTCGTGCTCAAGGTGCTGCTCGTTATTAGCGTGGCGGGCATGGTGGGGCTGCAGACCACCTCGTTTGTGGCCGTGCTGGGCGCGGCGGGTCTGGCCGTAGGGCTGGCCTTGCAGGGCACGCTGGCCAACTTTGCCGGGGGCGTGCTCATCCTCATGTTCAAGCCCTTCGAGCCGGGCGACTTAATTGAGAGCCAGGGCAAAGTGGGCGTGGTAAAGTCCATTCAAATTTTTAACACGATTCTGAGCACGCCCCAGGGCGACACCATCATCCTGCCCAACGGGGCGCTTTCCAACAATATTCTGGTCAACAAAACCACCGAGAACAAGGTGCTGGTGGAGATGCGCGTGGACGTGGAAGGCCAAACCAACCTCGACGAGCTGCGCACCCTAACCGTGCCTCTGATGATGGCCAACTCCCACGTGCTCCAGGACCCGGCCCCTAGCGTCGGCATCGTGGCCCTGGTACCCGGCGGCATGACAGTGGCCTTCCGCGCCTACACCTTGCCCAACGACAACGCGGCTGTTTACGGTACCCTCATCGAACAGATCCAGGGCGCGCTGCTGAGCCAGCATATTCAGGCCCCAGCCAAGTGAAACAAGAACAAGACGGTGGTGTAAGGCGCAGGTTTCGCCCACTCATCACCCCACCTTCCGCAAGCCATGCCGCACATCTACCTAATAATCAGGCTTAAAACTTTATTCCGTAGCCTAGTTCAGCTGCTCGCGCTGCTGCTCTGCGCTGGCCCAACTGGAGCCCAAACCCCCTCTCCGCGCCCGCGCATCGGCCTGGTGCTGAGTGGCGGGGGCGCGCGCGGCCTGGCCCACATCGGGCTACTCAAGGCCCTGGATTCGGCCGGCGTGCGGGTCGATTACGTGACGGGCACCAGCATGGGGGCCATCGTTGGCTCGCTGTACGCGGCTGGCTACTCCGGGGCCGAGATTGAGCGGGTGGCCCAAAGGCTGGACTGGAACGCCTTGCTCACCAACGCGGCGCAGCTCAACACAATTACGCTGCCGGGCAAAGACGACTTTGGCCACTACCTTCTGGAACTGCCAGTGGTGAAGGGCAAGCTCCAGTTTCCCAACGGCGTCATCGAATCGGAGGAGCTGTGGCTCACGCTCAGCGAATTGTTCCTTCCTTACTACCGCACCAAGGACTTTGCGCGCTTCCAGCGGGGGTTCCGGTGCGTGGCGACGGACATCGTTTCTGGCGAGCCCACAGTGCTGAGCACAGGCGACGTCGTCGCGGCCATTCGGGCGAGCATGGCCATTCCGTCGGTGTTCACGCCGGTGCTGTACCAGGGGCACCGGCTGGTGGACGGCGGGGTAGTGCGCAACTTTCCGGTGTCGGAAGTGCAGGCGATGGGCGCGGCCATCGTCATTGGCAGCAACGTGTCGGCCGGGGCCTACACCGAAGCCAGCCTGCGCAGCCCCGTGGACGTGCTGCTCCAGATTTCCTCGTTCAAGGATAACGCCGATTTCAAGGTGCAGAAAGCCCTGTGCAGCCTCTATGTCGACTATCCGCTGGGCGACTACTCCAGCGGCAGCTTCTCGGCTGCCGGGCCCATCACGGCGCTGGGTTTGCGGCAGGGCCGGGCCGTGTTTCCAAAGTTGAAAGCCCTGCGCGATTCGCTGGATGCGCTGTATGGGCCGGCCCTTCCCTACCCCCCCGCGACCCGGCGCGCCGACTCCGTTTACATCGATGAGTACCGGGTGCAGGGGCTGCCCCCGGCTTCGGAGGCGTTGTTGCTGCGGCAGCTGCGGCTGCGCTCCCGACGCTACTATTCTGCCCCGCAGCTGTCGGCAGCCGTGCGCGATGCGTTTGGCACGCGGGCTTTTCGCAAAATCACCTACTCGCTGCTACCGGCCTCGGATTCGTCGGCCCGGCTGATGTTCGACGCCGAGCGCAGCCCGGCCACGCGCATCGGGCTGGGGCTGAACTACAACTCGCTGACTGGCATCGGCCTCATCGGCAGCCTGACGGTGCAGAACAAGCTGGCGTCGGCTTCTACGAGCCAGGTGGCGCTGAACATTGGTGAAAACCCCCGGCTGCGGCTCAAGCACGTGCAGTACCTGACCGAGCACCAGCGCCTGGTGCTGCGCCTGCTGGCACAGGGCGAGCGGGTCAGCATCACCACGTACAGCACCGGTTTCAAGAAAGCCGGCCTCTACACGCAGAGCTACGTGCTGGCCAACGCGCAGTTGCTGCGGCTGCTCGACCGCAACCGGGCCTTGGGCGTGGGCACCCGCTACGAGTACGGGCGCTTCACCCCCGAAATCACCTCGCGCCTCCAACTCGACGGCCGCATCAGCCTGCTCAACAGCTACTTATTTTACGAAGAAAACACGCTTAACGCCATCGCCTACCCCACCCACGGCCGCAAAATCGAAGCCGAGTACGGGTGGGTCTATCAGCAGCGCCCTTCGTTCAAAGTACTGAGCGACACCATAGTAATCGGGACCGAGCAGTCGACCAATTTTTCCTTCCGCCCCTACGAGCACGTCCGGCTCAACGCCGAACAGTACCTGCCGTTGAGCAAGCGGGCTACACTACTGCTGCAAGCGCAGGTGGGCCTCAACCGCCACTACCAGCAGGCGATTGCCAACGACTTCGTAGTGGGCGGCCTCACCAGCGGGCTGCGCAACCAAATCACGTTCGCCGGCCTGCCCGAGGCCGGCCTCTACACCGGCAGCGCCGTGGCCGGGCTCGTGGGCTACCAGTACGCGGTGGGGCCCAAGCTCTTCGTCATCGCCAAAGCCAACGTCCTCTACCACGACTTCCTCGCCAACGACGCCCGCCCGCAGCCGGCCCGTATGGTTTACGGCGGCTCCCTCACGCTGGGCCTCAATTCTTTGCTGGGCCCCATCGACGTGAGCCTGATGTACTCGGACGCGTCAAAAAAGCTGCTGCCCTATTTCAACATTGGGTTTCCCTTCGGGTACCGTTAGGAGCAGGTTGGACTTCCATTGACCACTACTCCTCAGGGCCTGCCAAAATGAACATCCTATTCAGCGCGGCGGGGGCGCCTGGGGTACCCGACTGCTTCCACGCAACTGCGTTACTCCCGGTCCCTGTCTTTCTTCAATTCGTCCGCTATGAAACACTTTGCTACCGCCCTGCTGCTATTGCTAGCCGCTGAAGGCTCCCACCGGGCGACGGCCCAAGCACTACCCCTGGGCCCCGCCCCCTTGGCGCCAGCGGATACGCTCTGGAAGAAAAGCGTTAGCGCCGCCTTAAACTTCCAGGAAGCAACGCTTTCCTCCAACTGGCGCGGGGGCGGAATCAACTCCTTTGGCCTCAACGCGCTATTCAACGCGCACGCCAACTACCTCGAGGGGATTCACAGCTGGGACAACGAAGCTGATTTTCTCTATGCCTTCGTCTCCAACAAGGGGCAGGGGTACCGCAAAAGCCTCGACCGCCTGTTTCTGGACACCAAGTACGGGTGGGCGCTCAGCCCCCACTGGGACATGTTCGTATCGTTAAACCTGCTCACGCAGTTTGCGCCTGGCTATAAATATAGCGACGATGCCAACGGCCAGCCGCAGGCGCAACTCCTGTCGTCCACGTTCGCCCCGGCCTTCCTCACGCTGGCCTACGGCTTTGAGTATCACCCGACGACTTATTTCAAAGTGCGCCTCGCGCCATTTGCGCCGCGCCTGACGTTCGTCGGCAACCCGGAGCGCTTCGTGGCCGCGCTGGGCGAGACGCCTTACGGCGTGCACCCCGGCCACTCGACACGCTGGGAAGTTTTGGCCGCCCAGATTCTCACCGAATTCGACAAGAACATTGCCCAGAATGTCAACCTGAAAGCGCGCTATGTGCTCTTTGCCAACTACGGCCAGGCCCTGGCCCTGCGCCGCATCGACCACCGGCTCGACGCCACCCTCACGGCCAAGGTGAGTCGCTACGTCAACGTGGCCTTGACGGGCATTTTGCTCTATGACTACAACCAAGACCGGGCGGTGCAATACAACCAAGGCTTAACCTTGGGCCTTATCTACACGGCCCAGAACTATAAGGCAAAGTAGTGGCCTCAACCCCCAGCTAATGCGGACCACCTTCAAGTGCGCGGACTACAGATGCTTGACATAATGTTTCCGAATTTGTCTATTCTTTTGCCCTTTCACTTTTCAGCGATAAAAAAACATACCCTCGTTTACCTTCGGACCGTTTCCCTAAACAATTATCGGTCTGTATTTTATATTATCCCTGCCCACACGGGCCACAACTGGCGGGTGACAAACCGGCCCTCTCCTGCTTGCCCCGACCGAACACAGCCTCTTACGGGGTCAATAGGCGTCCGTTCAGCGGCAGCTGGTCGGACCAGTCCCGGAAGCGGTCGGAATGCGTGAGCAGAGCGTCGCGTAACTGACAGACTTCGTCCCAACTCAGTTCGCCGACGACGTAGCGCCCGCAGAGTTGATGGCAGTGAGGCATCGCTTTGCGAACCAACTCAGGGATGGTGGCTTTCGCTTGTTGCGGCACATAGGTCCGCTGCGCCGGGGTTTGGGCAGCGGGTCCGAATTTGGGATTGGGGGTCATCGGGACAGTGAAGGCATGACAGAGAAAAAAACTCCTCAAAGATTCGGTTTGGCACTCTGTAGATCAAGAGTAATACGGATTTTTCTCTTGTGAAAAGTACCGTTTTTACTGGTTTCGTTCACTAAGCCCCGATGAGAGTCCCTACTTTAAGGAGACGGCTAGCCGGGTACACTACCCGGCTACTCCGTGCTTTTCACTAAGAAGCTGTTTGAGTTTACAAAACTTGAGTATTCGTCGGGTATTGACTAGCGTAATCCACGCGTCAGCATGGCGTAAACTGCGGTCGTATTCCTTTGACAATCCGCGGTTAGCCCTGAGCCAAGCCAACGTTCGCTCCACTATCCAGCGCCAGGCATGAATGCAGAAATCTGTTTTCTCCACCAGCACATGAGCGGGTTTCCCGACCCGGAGGTTGTAGCGCTGGGCCAAGTGCTCGCGAAAAGTCCCGTTGAGCATCCTGTCGACGAATACGACCTGCACCTGTTGCAACAAGTCGTGGGCAGCGGCCACCTCGTCCCAAAAGGCAATGACCGCCGTCCCGTCGTGCTGGCCAGCACGTGGCCCAGGGTGTCGGTCAGCACCAAGCGCTTGCGGCCTGCGACGAGCTTACCCGCGTCGAAGCCCGCCGTGACCCCGGTGGCCGGGGCCGCGTTCTTGACGCTCTGCGTGTCAATTATCACGGCCGTGGGCCAGGCTTTTTTTGGGCCTGTTCGCGGCAACTCACATTCAGACAAGTGCTTGCCCGTTCCCACGTCCCATCGGCTTCTTACTTGGTAAAATACCAGTAAACCGTGCTCCAAGGTGGAAAATCGCCTGGCAGATCCCGCCACGCGCACCCGTTTTTGAGCACATACAAAACGGCGTTTATTATTTCGGCCAGCGGCACAGACGGACTTGCGGCGGGGGCCAGCCCGGCGGGTTGGACGGGATAGAGCAGCGCCAGGCACAGGTTCAGCCAATCGCGGGCCGGTAGCAGGGCCGGGCCGTGGGGCGTGGCTTTACTGAAGGTAATGTCGCTGGCACTGGCCTGGGTAACCGGACCACCTTTCTTGCAGACGCCACGGGCGGCGCTAACCCCAGTCGTATCTACCCGGCACCTGGAAGCGGACCAGCACTACCTGACAATGCAGGAACTCGCCGGCATAAATCAGGAGAAACGGATGGGCCAGCAGGCGTTACATAGGCGAAGGGGTAGACCAAAGGACGCCGCAAAGGCGCGGACTATTTGCTAACTCCGAGGGGGAAAATTACCCGCTGAATCGACCGGTATGCCGCCAGAGACGCGCCGAATCTACCGAAAAGTTCAGTCCGAGTCTTCGCTTCTCCTGTTGGCTGGTGCAGGAAGCGGGCAACTGGACAACAACTCGCACAAGCCCATTACTGAGTCTTTTACTAATGCAGATTGCTATTAAATAGCCTATTATGTTTATTGTAACCCCTGCCGCCCAGGCAGCTTACCGGGAACTACTAGAACTTCTTACTGGTTATCGCGGCAGTTTTGGCTTAATACATGAAAGTTTTTTCATACATTTGTCTTATCATATGACCGCCTCCACTGCCGCACCGCTTGTAGATATGGGCCTCGACATCGAGAAGATGGAGAAGGTGGCTTTTATTCTAAAGACCACTGCGCACCCCACACGCATTGCCATCGTGCAGCTCCTGGCGGCCCACGACAGCTTATCGGTGGGCAACATCTGTGAACGACTGGGCGGGGCCGAGCAGTCGCTCACTTCGCACCATCTGGCTACCATGAAGCTCAAGGGCCTGCTCAGCAGCTCACGCAGTGGGAAAAACATTTATTACTCGCTTAAAATGCGTGAAGTAATCGACGTGATTCAGTGCCTGGCTAATTGCACCTTTCTCTAACCTATCAATTCCAATTCCCTTTTTTTGCCCCAAAACATGAACACTAGTTCATGTTTTCATAGGAACATCCTTCCCGCCATGCTCCACTACTTCGGTTACTTCGCTGCCATTTTCATCGGTCTTTCGCTTGGCATTATGGGCGGCGGCGGCTCCATCCTCACGGTGCCGGTGCTGG
>JANPOR010000142.1:0-3041 GCA_031428075.1 Hymenobacter sp.
AAGATATTTACCTGGCCGACCTGCTGCTGACTACCGAAAAGAACCTAGTGGTGCTCGCTGAGCACCACTACGAAGAAGGCGGCCCCGAGCTACCCGTCCACGCCCGCGAGTTGCACGTGTTCGGCTATAACTCCTTTGCCCGCCCCAGCTGGCACAAGCTGGTGACCAAGAACCAGACGGCCCCAGCCGTGGACAGCTACACGGGCATTGGCTTCCGGGCCGCTGTATTTGGCGAGGAAATTCAATTGCTGTCTTTGGAAACCCTGGCCGGCAAATCGGACCTTTACCTGCGCCGCCTGCAGGCCGTGGGCGGCGCCGTATCGGCCCCCCAACGCCTCAAGCTAAACGTGGCCGACGACCAGCAGCTGGCCTATGTTAAGGATTTCACGGCTTGGCTGGCCCCGAAAACCATCATTGGCATCAGCCGCCCCAACAAGAAATCCGCCGCCTTGCGGCTAAATCGGGTCGAATTAAAATAACCCGTTTGTCTTTCAAATGGTAACTAACAAAACGGCCATTCCCAGTTTGGGAATGGCCGTTTTGGCATCGGTCACTTAAATAATGTTAATAAATATAATCATTGGCCTCAATCAGCCCGGCGGCTACGCGGCGGCGGGCGTCCTTCACGTTGAAAAGGTCGGCCTTGGTGAAGCGCCTGAGACCCATCACCAGCAAGCGCTGCTCATCGCCTTCGGTCATGCTAGCAATGGCTTCTTTAGCAGCCTTTTCCACGATGTCGATGGTATCGGAAAGGTACACGCGGGCCATATCCAGTTCGCGGCTCAGGGCCCCTTCGCCTTTGGTGGCAATTTCTTTCTCCACGCGCAACAGGGCGCTCTCGGCCACGTACGTTTTGATAGACATGTCGGCGATGTTCATCAGCACTTCTTGCTCCTTGGCAAGCGTGGCGGTGTACTTCTGCACGGCCGTACCAGCCACCATTAGAATAGCTTTTTTCAGGTTGGCGATGATTTTCTTTTCGGCGGCAAAGGCCGAATCGTCGCTTTCGCCCGTGCCGGGGAGAGCCAGCAGTTCCTGCTGCACGGCCTGGGCGGGGCCCATTAGGTCCAGCTCGCCCTTCAAGCCCTTCTTCAGAATCATGTCCACCGCCAGCATCCGGTTGATTTCGTTAGTGCCTTCAAAGATGCGGTTGATGCGCGAGTCGCGATAGGCACGGTCCATCGGGTAATCGGCCGAAAAACCGTAGCCACCAAAAATCTGTACACCTTCATCCACTACGTAGTCAAGCACTTCTGAGCCTTCTACTTTCAGCATGGCGCACTCCACGGCAAACTCGCGGGCGGCGCCCAGTAAGGCTTCGTTGCTGCCTTTGCCTTCTGCCAATAGCCGCTGCTCCATACGGTAGATGTCGTCGCCGGCGCGGTAGATGGCCGATTCCACAGCATACATGCGAATAGCCTGCTGCGCCAGCTTGTAGCGAATCGCGCCAAACTTGCTGATGGGCAGCTTAAACTGCACCCGTTCATTGGCGTATTTGATGCTTTGGATGGCTGCGCCCTTGGCCCCGCCCAGGCAAGCCGCGGCCAGCTTGATGCGGCCGATGTTCAGCACGTTAAAGGCGATGAGGTGGCCCTTGCCAATCTCGCCCAGCACATTTTCCTTGGGCACTTGCGCATCGCTGAAAAATACCTGGCGGGTACTGCTACCCTTGATGCCCATCTTGTGCTCTTCGTTGCCGAGGCTGAGGCCAGGGGTGTTTTTGTCCACGATGAAGCCGGTGAACTGCTCCCCGTCAATCTTGGCAAATACAATGAATACGTCGGCAAAGCCGGCGTTAGTAATCCACATTTTCTGGCCGTTCAGCACGTAGTGGGTCCCTTCGGCGTTGAGCACGGCCTTGGTTTTGGCCCCCAGTGCGTCGGAACCCGAACCGGGCTCGGTGAGGCAATAGGCCCCCATCAGGGTACCGTCGGTTAGGCCGGGCAGGTACTTTTCCTTCTGCGCATCCGTGCCAAAGTACAAAATGGGCAGCATGGCGATGCCTGTGTGCGCCGCAAACGCCACCGGGAACGAGTGGCCGCCGCCCACGCCTTCCGTCACGCGCAGCGCCGTAGGAAAATCCATGTCTAAGCCTCCAAACTGCTCCGGGATGCTCACCCCGAACAAGCCCTGCTGCCCAGCTTTCACCATCAGGCCGCGCATGAGGCCCTCCTCGTGGTTATCGAGGCGCTCGAGCAGTGGCGTCACTTCCTGGGCCACGAAGTCGAGGCAGGTCTGGTACATCAGCCGCTGTTCTTCGCTAAAGTCAGCAGGCGTGAAAACGTCTTGCGCATCAGTCGGCTTAATGATAAATTCGCCGCCCTTCACGACAGCTTTTTGGGATACTTCCATGACGGTTGTTAAGTAAGGAAATGGAGAAAAGTATTAGGCAAGCCTACTATTATGGCAAACAATGGAGCCCTGTGTTTAGTACCGCAAGATAAGAAAAAATGTTAGGCGTGCCGACTATTTAGCAAGGGGCTTAGGAAGCAAACATAGTCAAGAGGTGGTGTAACTTTCTGTTATGCAGCCATCTAATCGCTATTACAACCGAGCAAAAATTTCGGAGGCCAAATTTCGGTACGTGTTGCGCCTGTTTGCCCTGGATTTGACCGCCCCCGACACGGCCCGGCTCACGGGCCTGAGCGGGCGTGCCGTCAACGATTTGTACCTGCGCCTACGCCACCGCTTGCAGGCCTGATGTCCGGTGCCGGCCGGACTCGACGGGGCCGTTGAACTCGACGAAAGCTACTTCGGGCCGCGGCAGGTGCGCGGCAAACGGGGCCGCGAGGCCAGTGGCAAAACCATCGTCTTCGGCCTGTTCAAGCGCGGCGGGCAGGTGTACACCGAAATCGTGCCCGACTGTTCGAAAAAGACCTTGCAGGCCATTATTCGTGGCAAAATTGATGCGGCTGCGATGGTCAATACCGACGGTTGGCGCGGCTACGACGGGCTGGTGGACGTGGGTTTTGACCGCCACTTTCGCGTCCGCCACGGCCTAAACGAATTCGTGTTGGGGACCTCGCACATCAACGGCATTG
>JANPOR010000143.1:0-9346 GCA_031428075.1 Hymenobacter sp.
TATGCACAAGGAAGGTAAAAGCACAGCCTTTCGTAGCCCAGTGGGTGCGAGCAATTAAAAGACTTTCAACAGTCGAGACACGAGAGGCTACATTTCTACAGGCCCTAGTTTGTGTATGCGGATAATGAAGCCACTTTAGTATTAGTATTTTGCCTTCATCACCCATTGATTCCACCGGGCCCGTGGTAATTCTGGTCGTGGACAACTCCCGCGCCGTGACGGGGGCCCTGAACGCCATGCGCCACGCGACGGGCCCCCTGCGCCCGGGGATGGCGTTCGAGTACGTGCTGCCCACCGGCAGCACGGGGCGGGCGGTGTTAGAAGCCGATGGCTACCGCGTGCACGAGCTGCCATTTGTGGAAATCAGCCGCCGCAAGGCCGACTTGCTGCGCTACCTGCCCATGCTTTTGCTCAACGGCTGGCGGCTGCGGCGGCTGGCGCGGCAGCAAGGCGCGCGGGTTGTTCACCTGAATGACTTTTACAACCTGACCGGGTACGTGGCCAAGGCGCTGAGCCTGGGCAGCTTGGGCGTGGTGACCCACGTACGATTTTTGCCGCAGAGCCTGCCCCAACCGCTGGCGCGCACCTGGCGGTGGATGGCGGAGCGGTGGGCCGGCCGGGTGGTGTGCGTGTCGGAAGCGGTGCGGCGGTATTTTGGCCAGGGGCCCGAAGTGCAGGTGGTGTACGACCCGCTGCCGGGCGCTGAGCGCCACCCTGCAATAGCGGTGCCCCCGGCCCGGCCCGATGGCACGGTGCGGCTACTGTACCTGAGTAACTACATCCAGGGAAAAGGCCAGGACCTGGCGCTGGCCGCGTTTGAGCTGGCGTATGCCGGGAATAGCCGGTTGCGGCTGCAATTTGTGGGTGGTGACATGGGGATGGACAAAAACCGGGAGTTTCGGGCGCGACTGGAGGCGCAGGCCCAGGCGGCCGGCTTGCAGGAAGTAGTGAGCTTCGCGGGATTTGTGGCGGACGTGGAGCAGGCCATCAAAGCCGCCGATGTTTTGCTCAACTTTTCCGAGTCTGAATCATTCTCCCTCACCTGCCTCGATGCTTTGTACTACGGCACCCCCTTGATTGCCAGCGACTGCGGCGGGCCGGCCGAGCTGTTTGAAAACGGGCGCTCGGGGCTGCTGGTGCCCAACCGCGACGTGCCCGCCATGGGTGCTGCCATTGCGCGGCTGGCGGCCGATGCCGGGCTGCGCGAGCGGTTTGCGTTGGCGGGCCGGGCTTACGTGCGGCAGAAGTTTGCGCCGGCCAGTACCTACGAAAAGCTGGGGGCCCTGTACGCGACGGTGCGGCGCGGGTAGGGGATGGGCCGGGAAATTTTATCTTGCGGCGGCATTGCCGCTACTTCGAACTTGTTGAGAGTCGTTTCGGGGTCGGTGCAGCTTAGCGCATCCGGAGCAGTTCGCCACCGGTGGGTAGTTTAGCGCATCGACCCCGAAACGGCCGTGGGAAAGTCGGCCAAACAATCCGACATACCATGCTGAGCTGGCGTCCGCGGTCGAGGCATCTCTACTCTACTGCGGCGGTAGCTATGATTAGTTGAGTAGTAGAGATGCTTCGGCTGCGCTCAGCATGACGTTCTGCGCACTTTTCTTGCACGCACTATCCTTGCACGGTCTTAGAATTTAACTTGGCTCCGTTTTCTTCGTACTCCGTGCCATCGCCTACCTTCTCGTTTGTGAGTCCCGTGTACCAGGCCGAGGGCCTGCTGGCGGAGCTGGTGGGGCGCCTGGTGGCCGTGGGGGAGGGGTTGGGCGGCGACTTCGAAATCGTGTTGGTGGACGACCGCAGCGCCGACGGCTCGTGGGCCCGCATCCAGGGGCTGGCGGCGCGGGACCCGCGGGTGCGGGGGCTGCGCCTGAGCCGCAACTTCGGCCAGCACCGGGCCATCACGGCCGGGCTGGAGCAGTGCCGGGGCGAGTGGGTGGTGGTGCTCGACTGCGATTTGCAGGACCGGCCGGAGGAGATCCCGGCGCTGTACGCCCAGGCCCAGCGTGGGTACGACCTGGTGCTCGCCCAGCGCACCGACCGGCAGGACTCGTGGCGCAAAAAACTGCTGTCACGGCTGTTCTACCGCACGCTGTCTTACCTCACCGAAACGCCGCAGGACCCGTCCGTGGGCAATTTTGGCATTTACCACCGCAAAGTCGTCGACGCGGTGCTGACGATGCGCGAAAGCATCCGCTACTTCCCAACCATGGTGCGGTGGGTGGGTTTTCGGGCCGCTACCGTGGACGTGGCCCACGCCGAGCGGGTAGCGGGGAGCAGTAGCTACAGCTGGAACCGCCGGACCAACCTGGCCCTGGACGTGATGCTGGCCTATTCCGACAAGCCGCTGCGGCTGGCCGTGAAACTGGGCCTGGTCATCTCCGGGCTGGCATTTCTGATGCTGCCCATCACGCTCTGGCGCTACCTCACGGGGCGCATCTGGGAGCCGGGCTACACGAGCCTCATCATGTCCATCTGGTTTTTTTCGGGGATGCTGCTTTCGGGCCTGGGAATGGTAGGCTTGTACGTGGGCAAAACATTCGAGCAAGTGAAAAACCGCCCCATCTATTTGGTGGACGCAGAAACAGGCGCCCTGGGAGGGCTATCAAAATGATGGGTAGCGGATTGGAATTGCTGGCCTGGGATACCGGATGGCTCGGCTTCCCGGTGGCCCGGCTGGTGGATGCACCGCTTTGCGCTCCGGTCGACGTGGCGGGGGCCGTAGCGCAGTGCCGAGCGGCGGGCGTCCGGCTGCTGTACCTCGTCCTTGATCCGGCCAATACGGCCGCGGCCAGCGTGGCCTGCGCTGCCGGGGCGCATCTAGCCGATGTCAAACTCATTTACGAGCTGCCGCTGGCCGCGCCGGGGCCGCCCGCTACCCCACCGGACGGCGTCCGGTTGGTCGCTACCACCGTCCTCACCCCGGCGCTCGAGCGACTGGCCTGGCAGAGCGGCGAATACTCGCGCTTCCGGACCGATGAGCGGTTCGGGCCCCGGGCGTTTAAAGAATTGTACAGCCGCTGGCTGCGTCAGGCACTTGAGCAAGGCCTTGTGTGGACTGGGTTGGAGGAGGATGGCGAAGCCGGGGGCCTGCTTGCGTATGGCCTGCGGGGCGGCCGGGCCAGCATCGAATTGGTGGCCGTCGCGGCTTCGGCCCAGCGCCGACGCATTGGGCGGTGCCTGGTGCAAGCAGCGCAGGACGAGGCCCAGCGCCGGGGCCACGCGGCCCTGCAGGTGGTGACCCAGGGCGCGAACGTGCCGGCCCGAAAATTCTACGAGCGGTGCGGATTTCAGTTAAAACGTACGGAGCACGTGTACCACCTGTGGCTTTGAAGGAGGCACCTCGCGGGTCCGGCCGTACCTTTGCAGGGCCCATGGACGCCCCGATTCCTTTCAACAAACCGTATTTTTCCGGCAACGAAACCCGCTACATCGAGCAAGCGGTGCGCTCGGGCAAGCTGTCCGGCGATGGGCAGTTTACGCAGCGGGCCCACGCTTATTTCGAGCAGCGCTGGGGCATCGGCAAGGCCCTGCTGACCACTTCGTGCACCGATGCGCTGGAAATGGCGGCCTTGCTGCTCGACATCAAGCCCGGCGACGAAGTGATTGTGCCGGCCTTTACGTTCGTGAGCACCGCCAACGCCTTTGTGCTGCGGGGGGCCACCATCGTGTTTGCCGACAGCACCGTCGCCAACCCCAACCTCGACGCCGATGCCCTGGGGGCCTTGGTCACGCCGCGCACCCGCGCCATCGTGCCGGTGCACTACGCCGGCATTGCCTGCGACATGGCCGCCGTGCTGGCCACGGCCGAGCGCCACGGCCTCGCGGTGGTGGAGGACGCGGCCCACGCCATCGACAGCTTCTACCGCGGCCAGCGGCTGGGCACGCTGGGGGCCCTGGCGGCTTTCTCGTTTCATGAAACCAAGAACATCATTGCTGGCGAAGGTGGGCTGCTGGCCGTCAACGACCCGCAGTTTGCGCGGCGGGCCGAGATTATCCGGGAGAAGGGCACCACCCGGTCGGCTTTCTTTCGGGGCGAGGCCACCGAGTACAACTGGGTGGACGTGGGCTCGTCGTTCCTGCCTTCCGAGCTGACGGCAGCCTACCTCTGGGCCCAGATCGAAAACCTGGCCGACATCCAGCGGCAGCGCATCGCCCTGTGGGCGCGCTACTACACCGCGCTGGCGCCGCTGGGGGCCTTGGGCGTGGGTTTGCCCGCGCTGCCGGCCTACGCCACCAACAACGGCCACTTGTTCTACCTCGTGTGCCGCAGCCGCGCCGAGCGCGACGCGCTGATTGCCCACCTGGGGCAGCGGCAGATTCTGGCCGTGTTCCATTACCTGGCCCTGCACCAAAGCCCGTACTACGCGGCCCGGCACGACGGCCGGCCCCTGCCCTGGGCCGAGCGCTACGCCGCCTGCCTGGTGCGCCTGCCTCTGTTTTACGAGCTGAGCGCGCCCGACCAGGAGCGCGTCGTCGCGGGCGTGCTCGATTTTTACCACCGCCGCTAATTCCTCCGCATGGCGCGTATCCTGTTTTTTACCCCGTACCCGGCCGGCCGGGCCCCGTCGCAACGGTTTCGCTTCGAGCAATACCTGGGCATCCTGACGGCCCACGGCCACCAGCACCGGGAAGTTTCCTTCCTGGACGAGGCCACCTGGGGCATTCTCTACCGGCCGGGCCACGCCGCGGCCAAGGTAAAGGGCATCCTGCGCGGCTTCGGGCGGCGGTTGGGGCACGTGTGGGCCGCCCGGCGCTACGACTTCGTGTTCGTGCACCGCGAGGCCGCGCCCCTGGGCCCCCCGGTGTTTGAGTGGCTGCTGGCCAAGGTATTGCAGAAGCGGCTCATCTACGATTTCGACGACGCCATCTGGATAGCCAACACGTCGGAAGCCAACAAGGCAGCCGCCGGCCTGAAGTGGCACGGCAAGGTGGGGCAGATCTGCGGCTGGGCCTACAAGAACAGCTGCGGTAACACTTTCCTGGCCGCCTACGCCCGGCGCTTCAACACCCGCACGGTGGTTAACCCCACTACCATCGACGCACAGGGCCTGCACAACCGGGTGCGGGACCAGGGGGCCCCCGGCCGCCTCGTGATCGGCTGGACGGGTACCCATTCGACCCTCAAGTACCTCGACCAAGTGGTGCCCGTGCTGGCCCGGCTCGAAGCCGAAGGGCTGGACTTTGAGTTCCGCGTCATCTCCAACCAGCCGCCCGAGCTGCCGCTGCGGTCGCTGGTGTACCTGCCGTGGCGCAAAGAAACCGAAATTGCCGACTTGCTGGGCTTCCATGTGGGGCTGATGCCGCTCGAAGACGATGCCTGGGCGCAGGGTAAGTGCGCCTTTAAAGCCCTGCAATACATGGCCCTGGGGGTGCCGGCGCTGGTGTCGCCGGTGGGCATGAACACCGAAGTGGTGCAGCACGGGAAGAACGGCTTCGTGTGCGCTACTCCGGCGGATTGGGAAGCAGGATTGCGCCAGCTGCTAGCCGATTCGGCCCTGCGGCAGCGCCTGGGCCATGCCGCCCGCGCCACCGTGGAGGCCCGCTATTCGGTGGCCGCCAACACGCCTAATTTCCTGGGGCTGTTCGCCTGAAGGAAGTAGCGCGGATTTAGCAAGTCCAGACAATTTAATAGTGGTACATAAGTAACCGTACTCACTTGAACGTCATGCTCATCTGGCGTCCGCTTGTTGAAGCATCTCTCCCGCTTTGCAGGGCCGTTCAGCGAAGCGGGAGAGATGCTTCGGCAAGGTCAGCATGACTGCCTTTTTGGCTATGCGGCTACTTGTGCACGACTACCGGGCGCTACGCGGGGACCCGCCGCCGGGCGGCGGGCGGCCGGCGCTTCGCTTGTTGGGCGTCCAGCATGCTTTGCAGAATGTAGAGCCCGCCCAGGTAGAAAGGAATCATGGGAATCTTGTAGCGTACCAACGTGCCAAAATTGCCGCTGTTGATGGCCACCGACGCGGCAAAAATCAGCGAGAACAGGAAGCACAGCACCAACACGGGCGTGGTGACCACGAACTTGATGGTGGCCACCACGCCAGTACGCCAGAAAATGCGGAGGGTAAAGAGCAGGAAAAAAGTCGCTTCCAGGGCCGAGAGCAGCATGATGGGGTTGTGCGCTTCCCACGGCAGCGGCCGGAACAGAGCCGTGGCAATAGCCTGCGGGGCCAGCTTGGCCATGCCACCAATGGTGCCGTCCTGCGCCCCTATGTAGTAGGCCGAACCGTTCTGCTGCAGACTGGTTTGGTAGAGGTAGTCGGCCGTGATTTTGCTGCGCTCGCCGATTTTGTCCACGTCGTACTTCTCGTCGCCTTTGGTGAGGTTGACGGCGGCAAACAGCGCGATGGCCCCGCCCACCACGAAGAACAGCGGCTTGGCCAGTACCCGCAGGGCTTTGTTTTTAATTAGCTCATTGTTTTCGTTGAAGACCCACAACAGGGCCCCGGGCAGGAAGCAGAGCAGAATATAGCTCTTAATGGAAAGCAGCGCGTAGGCAGCCAATATGCCAATGACCGCGCATTTGAGGATGTTACGCTTCTGAATGGCGCCTTTGTAAAGCGCATAGAATACCCAACCGAGGGCCCCCACGCACAGCGAGTCCTTCATGAGCCCGGAGCCCCAGAAAAACATCGACGGGATGTAGAAAATCACCCACGCCAGCTGCTTGTACACGTGGGGCCGGATTTTGGCGAACGTGATGTACATCGCCCACAGCCCGCTGAAGCTAACGACAGCGAAAAACAGGGCAATGACCGTGTAGCTATTGAAGCAAAACAAGCCAAAAAACGCGGCGATTCGCACGATCAAGTACTCCGTGGAATGGGCCTGGTGCCAATACATCTGGGCCACATAACGGGCGGTGGCGGGGTCACTGTCGCCGCCGTTGTCGAGGAGGAGCTTCCAACCGGCCGAAAACGAATCGCCAAAAGCAGCGTAAATGATCTTGGTGTGGTAAAAATAGTTAAACGTATCGCCGCCGCCGTAATAAAACTGGTAAATCAGCCCCAGTGCAAGGGCCCCGATAAACTTGAGCGTGAGGGCTGGAATGAAAAACGGCCGCGTAAAGCGATTGGTCACCGACGAGCGAACGCCGTATGCCACGGCGTAGAAAATGCCCAGAAAAAGCGGGGTCAGGAATAAATCGGAAAGCTCCATAACCGGCTCAGCTTTTGTTTTTCTTGAGCCACACGGTGGCTTCCTTGTATTGCTCCGACTTGCGGTCGGCGATATCTCTCACCACCGTGTAGTAGCGACGGGCGGTGTCGAGCTCCTTCTCTTTGTCGGCGAGGCGGGCCAGGTTGGCGTTGGCGAAGAGGTAAAAACCGCCATTGACGTCGCCGCTGCTTTCCGAAAACACGATGCAGCGCTGGTAATAGTCGCGGGCCTTGGCCACGTCGCGGTAGCGGTACTGCATCAGGTAGCCCAGAAAATAGCTGGCGTAGCGGCCGCTGATGGGTTCGTAGCCGGGCAGGCCCTGGTTGATTTTCTCCAGAATTTCCCGGCTCACCCGCTCGCACTCGCTGAAGTCGCCCTGGTCGTAGGCCAGCAAGGCGTAGAAGCGCTGGAAATAGCCGTTGTCGGGAAAAGTGGCCGCCAGCTCCCGGGCCACGGGCAGGGCCTCGGCGCTGTTGCCCTCCTCGTTTTTGAGGATGCCCATCAGGAACACCTTGGCCTCGATGGCCGTGTAAAAGGCGGTATTGGACACGGTGCGCAGCTGCTGCAAGCCCAGCTTTTTATCGCCTTTCGGAAAAAAGAGCAGCACCGGCCGCAGCAGCGGGTAGTTGTCGGGAATCCAGACGGCGTAGTAGTTGAACAGTGCCTGCCCGAACAGAAATTCCGGGCTGAGGCCGTTGGCTTCCTGGCTTTTCTGCACGAAGGTGAGCGAGCGTTTGCTGCTGATGGTGGCCAGGCGCCAGTCGTGGCGCTCGGCGTGCAGGCGGGCGCTGAAGCCGTAGGCGGCGGCCAGAAAAAACGTGGCCTCGTAGTTGTGCTTATCGGCGCGGTACAGGGCCTCGGCCTTGGTGACGGCCGTGTCCATGTAGGCAAAGAAGGTACGGTCGTAAATTTTGGTCTGGAAGCTGGTGGGGCGAATTTTCCACCACGTGTTCAGGCCCAGCATCAGGTAGGCGAGGGGGTGCTTGGGGTAGCGGCGGCGCAGCGAGCGAAACTGCTTTTCGGCCCGGTCGTACTTGAAGTTGTAGAGGTTGTGGACGGCCCCGTCGAGCTCCTGCTGAATGTCTTTGTCGAGCAGCAGCCAACCCTTGGTATCGATAGCCGTGGGCTGCACGCCCACGCTATCGAGATGTACAATGGGCATGGTGCTGGGGTGGCGCACCGTGTCGGCCTGCGCCCGCGCCCACATCGGTGCCAGCAGCAAGCCCCAGCATAAAAGCAAACGCAGCATAGATGAAAGAGGGAAATAACGGCCCCGGTGGCGCGGCCAGGGCCCCACGGGGCCCCTAAAGTACGGAGGATGGCCTAGCTTTGGACGAACTTTCTCCCGTTTATGCAACTGCTCGAAACCCTGTGCCGCATTGCGGCCCCGTCCGGCCACGAGGGCCCGATGACGGACTTTGTGCTTGATTATGTGCAAAAAAATCAAGCCGGCTGGCTGCACCGACCCCAAGTGATGGCCGGTGAGGGCTTCCAAGAATGTGTTGTACTCGTGTTTGGACAGCCGCGCACGGCGGTGTTCACCCACCTCGACAGCATCGGCTTCATGGTGCGCTACGGCCGGCAGCTGGTGGCCATCGGCGAGCCCGAAACGCAGGCTGGCTACCGCCTGGTGGGCCACGATGCGGAAGGAGAAATTGACTGTACACTTACCATCGACGAGGAAACGGAAACCCTAGGCTACGAGTTCAGCCGTGAGCTGGCGCGGGGCACCGAGCTGACGTTCCGCTGCGATTTTCGCGAAACTGAGGCCACCGTGCAAAGCTGCTACCTCGACAACCGCCTCGGCGTGTGGAACGCGCTGCGCCTGTGCGAAACGCTGGAGCACGGCATCGTTGCCTTCACCTGCGGCGAGGAACACGGCGGCGGCACGGTGCCTTTCCTGGCGCAGTTCATCTACGAGACCTACGGCGTGCGCCAAGCCCTCATCTCAGACATCACGTGGGTAACCGAAGGGGTGCGTTTGGGCCAGGGCTGCGTCATTTCGCTGCGCGACTCGCTCATCCCGCGCCGGGCGTACGTGGACCGAATCCGGGCCATTGCCGGGCGCTCGGGCGTGCCGTTTCAGCTGGAAGTGGAGGACATTGGCGGCTCGGACGCCAAGGAGCTCCAGCGCGCCGCCCAGCCCTGGGACTGGTGCTTCGTGGGGGCTCCCGAGGACCACGTGCAC
>JANPOR010000144.1:0-7740 GCA_031428075.1 Hymenobacter sp.
TGCCTGCCTGCTGGTGTTCGGGCTGATGGTGGGCCTCGGCGGCGTGTCGGCCACCGACCCCACCGGGCACCAGCTCGTGCAGTGGGGCTCCAACGTGTCAGGGCTCACGCTGCACGGGCAGCCGTGGCGCCTGCTCAGCTACCAGTTTGTGCACGCCGGCCTCTCGCACCTGCTGCTGAACATGTTCTCGCTCTGGCTGCTGGGCCTGCTGGTGGAAGACCGGCTGGGGCCCCTGCGCCTGCTGCTGGGCTACCTGGCCTGCGGCGTGGGCGGCGGGCTGGCCAGCCTGTGGTGGCACACCGACGGCATCAATTCGGTGGGGGCCAGCGGGGCCATCTTTGGGCTTTACGGGTTTTTCCTGGCCCTGCTGCTGAGCAAGAAGATAGCACTCGACAAGTTCGACCGCCGTGCTATGCTGGGACTAGTGATATACCTGGTAATGAGTAATTTGATAGCCGGAATCTCAGGCAACGTCGACAACGCCGCCCATCTTGGGGGCCTGCTCATGGGCGCGCTGGTGGCCGGCCCGCTGGCTCTCGCGGGGCTTATGCCCAACGCAGAATAGAATGGTAGCGATGCTGTTGCTCGTTCAGGCAACCAACATGTTTTGTGCAGAAATTCGTATAAAGATCCACTGTTTACGAGCCAGCAGCATTTTCTTGTTCAGTTAGGAAGAACACGAATTTTTTATCGGCTGGCGGCCACAGAATATTCCAACTGTATGGGCGTTAGGAGGGCAAAAGCGAAGCCAGTGTTGCTTCTTCCTGGCTTGGTTGATGCTAACGGCAGCTCAGTTTTGCCCCGAAACAGCTCAAATTGGAACGCTGTATTACACAAAAAGTACTTCCGCGAAACTGTTTCACGGCGACGGTAAGCATCCTTCTTTTTCAGCATTTAATCGATCTTCGTATGCGCTATTTATTGATCGTCTGTTGTTCATTGCTTGGAATGCGGGCAGCTACTGCGCAAGGTGTTACCGCGCCGGCTGATGTTTGGCAGGCTTCGCTGCCCGCCGCCTTAGCGCAGGCGCAGGCCACACAGCGGCCAGTGCTGGCCGTGTTTTCGGGTTCCGACTGGTGCAAGCCCTGCATAATGCTCAAGCAGGAGGTGTTTGACCAGTCGGAGTTTCTGGCGTTCGCCCAGGATCGGCTTGTGCTGGCTCGCTTCGACTTCCCGCGCAACCGCAAACATCAGCTGCCCGCCGCCCAAGTCCAGCGTAATGAACAGGCCGCTGCCCAACTTAACATGGAGGGCACTTTCCCGCTGGTGGTGCTGCTCTCGCCCGAAGGCCGGGTGCTGGCCCGCACCGGCTACCGCCCCGGCGGGCCCGCCGCTTACGACGCCTACCTCCACCAGTTGCTCACCAAAAACTAAGCCTGTGCACAGCCCCTTGGCCCGGTTGGGCTTCCTTCACGGGCCGGCACGGGCGCTGCTGAGCGGCCTGCTGCTAGCCAGCAGCCTCTTGGCCCACGCCCAGGGCCCCGCTGCGGCCCACAAGTCCCGCGCCTACACCCGCGCGGCGCACTTGATGGGTTCGCACTTCACCTTCACCGCCGTCTCCACCGACGACTCGCTGGCCTGGCGGGCCCTGCGCGCCGGCGTGCGCGAGTGCCAGCGCATCGACCGCCTCTGCTCGTACTGGGACTCGGCCTCGCAAGTGGTGCAGATCAACCGCCTGGCCGGTGTCCGCCCGGCGGTGGTCGACCCGGAGGTGTTCGACTTGATCCAGCGCACGCTGAAAATCTCGGCCCTGAGCAGCGGCGCGTTTGACATTTCGTTCGCCAGCGGCGACAAAATTTATCAGTTTGACCGTCAGGCCCATCCGGCCTTGCCCGACTCAGCCACGGTGCGGGCTTCGGTGCGCCGCATTGGCTGGCAGAAAATCCGGCTCGATCCGGCCGCGCATTCGGTTTTTCTGCCCGAAAAAGGCATGCGCATCAACCTGGCCGGTATCCTGCAGGGCTACGGCGTGCGGCGCGCCCAGGAAATTATGAAGCGCATGGGCATCACTGGGGGCCTCATTAACGGCTCAGGCGACGTGTACTGCTGGGGCAAGCAGTCCGACGGCACCGGCTGGCGCATTGCCATCGGCGACCCGGCCCGACCACGTAGCGTGTCGTCGTGGCTGACGGTGCACGATTTGGCCGTCGTCACGGCTGGCAACTACGAGCAGTACTTTACGGTAAGCGGCAAATACTACGGCCACATCATCAACCCCCACACGGGCTACCCGGCCACGGGCCTGCGCTCGGTCACCATCATCTGCCCCGACGTAGAATTGGCCGATGCCCTCGACGACGCCGTGTTCGTGCTGGGCCCCACCGAAGGGCTGGCCCTGATAAACCGCCTACCCGGTGTGAACTGCACCCTCATCGACGACAGCGGCCGCACCCTAGTCTCCCAGGGCCTGCAGCTTAATCCCTACCACAGCGCGGCCTCGGTGCGGGCCGCCGTTTCCGTGCCCAAACCATGATGAATACTGCCTTTTTTCGGCCACTTTTGCTGGGCTTGGCCTTAGCCGGCGCGGCAGCTCTGCCGGGCTGTGTGTCGGTGGCCGCCTACCAGAAAGCCTACCTCAATGACGAGGACATGAAGCTGGCCAATAAGAAGGTGGAAACGCCCGAAACCAACTTCGAGAGCTACCGCGAAGGCGCGGGCGGGGCCAACGGCGGCAAAGTGGGCGGCGGCTGCGGGTGCAACTAATTACGAGAATAATTATTTGATATGAAGCAATTTAGCGCTTTGGTTTTTGCCATCTTGCTCGCTCCCGCCCTGGCCCGTGCCCAAGGCACACCCGTGCCTAACCGCGTCGATGGCTACGGGGGGCCAGCCGCGCCTACGGCTCTGCGCCCAGCCGCTGGCAACGGCGAAACGGAGGTAGACATCCTCAGCAGCTACTACCAGCAGGACGGTAACCACAGCGCTGTAGAAGGCGGTATTGGCACCCAGCATCTGACCGACGTGTCACCCGCTATCCTCCTTAACGTGCCGCTCGACTCCGTCACGCGCCTCTCGGCCAACGTGGGCATCGATTACTACGCCTCGGCCTCCACCGACCGCATCGACCAAGTGCTGTCTTCGCCCTCAGCGGCGGATGTGCGTTACCACGCCGATTTTGGCTTGGCGCGGCAGCTGACCGATAAACGCACCACCGTGGGCGCGGGGGCTGGGGTGTCGAAGGAATACGACTACCTGTCATTCAACCTTACCGGCGCCTACGCCCGCGCCTCCCGCGATGGCAACCGCGAGTTGAGTTTGGCCGGCCAGGTTTTCATCGACCGTGTGACGCTCGTTGGGCCGGCCGAGTTACGGCCCGGGGGTCCTGGTAACCACCGCTACGGCTCCGATAACCGTCAGAGCTTTAACCTATCGGCCGTGCTCTCGCAGGTGCTTACTAAGCGGGTGCAGGTGGCGTTCAGCACCGAGCTGGTGGCCCAGCGGGGGCTACTGAGTACCCCGTTTCAACGGGTGTATTTTCAGGAACGGGGTGGGGCCCTGGGGCGGGCTTTGCCCGAAAAACTGCCGCGGCTGCGCTACAAATACCCCGTGGGCCTGCGCCTGACTTATTACGCCACCGACTTGGTGCAGCTACGTGGCTTCTACCGATTTTATAACGACAACTTCGGTATCCAGGCCCATACCCTGGAGGTGGAAGCACCGCTGAAAATCACGCCCTTCTTCACGCTTTACCCGTTCTATCGTTACCACACCCAGACGGCCACCAATTACTTCGCGCCCTACCTCGAACATTCGGTGGCGGATGAATATTATACCTCTGACTACGACTTGGCGGCCTTTACGGCCCACAAAATGGGGTTAGGTTTCCGCTACGCACCGCTCTATGGACTGAGCCGCTTTCACTCTCCGTTTGGCGGGCGGGTGACTAAGTTTAAGTCCCTGGACTTGCGCTACGGCTACTACCGCCAAAGCACCGGCCTGACGGCCAATGTCATCAGCGCCGACCTGTCATTTACTATGCCTTGAGGGCAGTGAAACAGCGGGCAGATATTAACACGCCCAAAATTTAGCCTTTTGCTGCTAACTACTCACTGATATGGTACACCGCGAATACCACCTGACCAGTTCGGCCGTGCTCCAGGACATCGTAATCGGCTTGTCGGACGGCCTGACGGTTCCTTTTGCTCTGGCCGCTGGGCTGAGCGGGGCTGTGCAGTCGTCGGGGCTGGTCATCACGGCCGGGCTGGCCGAAATCGTAGCCGGCTCCATTGCCATGGGCCTGGGCGGCTACTTGGCTGGCCGCACCGAAGTGGACCATTACACCGCCGAGCTGGCCCGCGAGCACGCCGAAGTGCGCACCGTGCCCGACACCGAGCGCCGCGAAGTGCAAGAACTGTTGGCCGCAATGGGTCTGAGCCCCGCCACCGCTGCCCAAGCGACCCAGGAATTAACCCAGGACCCTGAGCAGTGGGTCAAGTTCATGATGAAGTATGAGTTGGACCTGGAAAAGCCCGATGCCCGGCAGGCCCCCAAAAGTGCCGCCACCATCGCCGGGGCCTATGCTGTGGGCGGACTGATTCCGCTCAGTGCCTATTTTTTTACGGCCACACCGCAGCAGGGGCTATTGTGGTCGGGCGTCATCACACTGGTGTGTCTTCTGGTGTTCGGGTATTTTAAAAGCCGCCTCACCGGTCAGGCTCCCGTGTCGGGGGCCCTGAAGATGGCCGCCACCGGGGCCGCTGCCGCCGGGGCCGCCTATTACGTGGCGCACCTCGTAAACGGAGCCCACCTTTGAGCACTGCGGACCGCCCGCAACTGTCGGCCGGCCGCTCCGCTGCGCGCAGCTCGTCGCTGCTGCGTTTTTTATCCCAGCTGCTGGGCCGGCACCGGCAATTAGTGGCGCTGGCGGTGTTCGGCGTGGTGCTGCCTTGGGGCGTTTTTCTCAAAGCTGCTTCTGAAATTCATGAGGGCGAAGGCTTTCCCGGCGACCAATCGGTGCTGCGCTGGTTGCACGCCCACGCTACCCCAACCCTAGACGCCCTGGCTCTGGGCTTCACCCGCATGGGCGGCCCGCTTCCGATGACCGGGCTGGCGGGGCTAATTTTTTGGTATTTATGGCACCGTCGGCAGCACCGGCGGGCCTGGTTTTTCGGCGCGGCGGTAGGCGGGGCCGCGGTCCTCAACTTAATCGCTAAGGCAGTGCTAGGGCGGGTGCGCCCGGCGCTCTGGTTGTCGCTGGCTCCGAAAACGTCGCCGAGCTTTCCCAGCGGCCACGCCATGGGCTCGGTGGCGCTGGTGCTGGCGGTGAGCATGTTGCTGGTGCGCTCGCGGTGGCGGTGGGCGGCGCGAATAGGTGGGGCCCTGTTTGTGCTCGGGGTGGGGCTGTCGCGGATGTATCTGGGCGTGCACTACCCCAGCGACGTGGTGGCCGGTTGGATAGCCTCGGTTGGTTGGGTGTCAGGAACATACTTTCTGTTTTCGCCCTATTTGCGCAAGTTAGAGCGGCTTTGGGTGACCGTGCGCCGCCGGCTGGCTGAGGCAAGGGGGCCACAGCCGTAGCCAGCGGCGTACGCTGGGGCGCGGCCCGCAATGCAGCGGCCCATGGTTATTCTTGTAGAATAAAGCTGTTGCCCGCGCCCGGGCTTTCACCCTTACCCTCATTCATTTCTTTTATGCAAGCCATTCAGCTCGATGCCGTGCACCAGTCTGTGGTGCTGCGCGATGTGCCCACGCCCGTGCCCGGCCCCGGCGAAATCCTCGTCAAGCTTCACGCCGCCGCCCTCAACCACCGCGACGTTTGGATTCAGAAGGGCCAGTACGCCGGCATTGCGCTGCCGTGCACCCTCGGGGCCGATGGTGCTGGCGAGGTGGCCGCTTGGGGCCCCGGCGTGCCCGCCGGTGCGCCCGCCGTGGGCAGTCGCGTCATCATCAACCCTGGCCGCCACTGGGGCTCCAGCGCCCGCGCTCAAGCCAAAGATTTTGTGGTGCTGGGCATGCCCGACCCCGGCACGTTTGCGGAGTACATCACTGCCGCCGTCCAGTACGTGCGGCCCTTGCCAGAGCACCTCACGGCCGCCCAGGGCGCGGCACTAGCGCTGGCCGGCCTCACGGCGTACCGGGCGGCTTTCGCCCGCGCCCAGGCCCAGCCCGGCGAGCGGGTGCTGGTAACGGGCGTGGGCGGCGGCGTGGCTATCGTGGCGGCGCAGCTGTGCGTGGCCCGCGGCTGCGAGGTTTGGGGCACCTCAGGTTCCGACGATAAGCTGGCCCGGCTGCCCGCCCTAGGCCTGCGCGGCGGCATCAACTATAACGTCGACAACTGGGTGAAAGACTTGGTGAAGCAGGCTGGGGGACCGTTCGATGTCATCATTGATAGCGCCGCCGGGCCGGCCTTCGGGGCCCTGCTCGACGCGGCCGCGCCAGGCGGACGCATCGTGTTTTACGGCGGCACGCTGGGTAATATCCCGCAGGTGCCGCCAGGCAAAGTGTTCTGGAAGCAGCTCAGTATCCTCGGTTCTTCGATGGGTTCGGAGCAAGACTTCGATGACCTACTGGCACTGGTGACCGACCAGAAAATAGTGCCTGTGGTAGACAAGATCTTCCCCCTAGCCGAAGCCGAAGCCGCCCTGCGCCGCCTCGAAGCCGGCCAACAATTCGGGAAAATTGTGCTGCAAATAGCATAGTGAAGTAATCTAAAAAACAGCCTATATATTTAAATTAAGTTACTGACTAACAAGTACTTTAATTTAACTAGATAGGCTATTTTTTAGGAATGAAAAGTTGGTATTTTTGGTTAATGGAGCAACTAGAAACTCTGGTTAAAATCATTCTGCCTCCCGCTATGAAAGCTCCCGCCGAATACCTCGCCCCGCATGTATTTGAGGCCCGCCGCCCGCGCCGCGAGCTGCAACCAGTGGTGCCCTATACCGCCGCTCTCCACGCTTTGGAGCAAGCCTTGGCCGATGCCGAAAAGTACAAGTACCTCCTCATGCGCGCCCTGCGCCGCCATGCCGACGACATCGCGCCGCAGCCGGTCGCGCCCGCAGCCATTGTGCTGCCCATGTACCCGGCCGCCGGACAGCGCTTGGCCGCGTAACGCGGGGCCACTATTTTTTCTCGTGCTGTCAAAAGATTTTGGATGGGTATTTAGAGCAGTTTTAAGAATAATGTACCTTTTGGGCATTTGAAGCGTACGAGGGCAGCTGCGCGCTTATTCAGCAGATTTATGCAGCCGCGTGGCGGCGGCCCGTGGTCAGCCGGACGCGCCTCGGGCGCAAGTAGCCCAGCGCTTTGGCATAAGTGTTTCGTTCATTACCAAGTTTTTGCGTCGGCAAAGAACCAGCGGTTCGCTGGCTCCCAAGCTGGCCACGGGCGGGCGGCCGCGCTGCCTGGACGCACCGGTACTGGCGCGCCTGATGGCCCAGGTGCGCGCGCAGCCCGACGCCACGCTGGCCGAGTTATAGGCTTGGTTGCGCCCCGAAGCCGGGCACACGGTGGGCGTGGTCTGGCGGGTGCTGGCCGGGTATGACCTGCGCCGCACAAAAAAATGCCCTTCACGCCGCCGGGCGCGACACGCCCCGCGTCGTAGTCCTGCGCGGGGCTTTCGTGGAGGCCGTAGTTCGGGGCGAGGACCCGGCCCGGTTCAGGTTCGTGGACGAAACGGGGATGCACCTGGCCTTTACGCGGCGCTACGGCCGGGCACCGGGCGGTCGGGGCGTGGGCCAGGGGGCACCGCTGCGCGTGGGCACCCCGTGACGGTGGGGCCCTGACCGTGGACGGCTTGGC
>JANPOR010000145.1:0-2807 GCA_031428075.1 Hymenobacter sp.
CTGCCGTTGACCGCCGACGGCACCACTGCTACGCCGCCTCAGCCCGTAGCAGCGGCCGATTACTGCCCCGCGAGAGAGGTGTAGGTATAAGATTTGTTCCCGAATTAGCAACTGCGAAATAGAACGTCAATCTCATCTGGTGTCCGCTTGTCGATGCATCTCTACCGCTTCGTTGAGTCAATTAAATTACTTCTGCGGTAGAGATGCTTCGACAAGCGGACGCCAGATGAGCATGACCGCCAGATTTTACCAAATTTTTTAATTCAGGAACAAGTCTATAGAATAATGGGTCAGCGCGGATTGGCGCGGGGCAGAGCCCCGTGCAATTTGCGCTCAGGTTTCCTTTTCCGCCTTTCCGAACTCCACCACGAAGGCCGTCCCCTGGCCCACCGTCGATTCGGCCCGCAGCGTGGCCCCGTGGAAGGCAGCGATGGTTTGGGCAATGGGCAGGCCCAGGCCGTAGCCTTCGGGGGCCCCCGGGCCGGGCGTTGAAAACCGCCGGAACCGGTCGAACAGGTGGGGCAAGTGCTCGGGGGCGATGCCGGGGCCCGTGTCTTCCACCCGCAGGGCGTAGTTGCCGGCGGGGGTGGTCCAGCCCATAATGCGGATGCTACCACCCAAGTGGTTGTATTTGATGGCGTTGGCTAGCAGGTTGCGTAGTAGCGTGTGTAGTAGCGTGGCGTTGGCGCGGGGTAGCACGAGGTCGGGGGCCAAGTCGATCGTGAGGGCGAGGTCACGCTGCTGGCGGCGGTCGTCCAACTCCTCGGCCACGTCGCGGGCGGTTTGGGTTAGGCTCACCACTTCGTCGCGCAAGTACTGCTCGTTTTCGATGTTGGTGATGAGCAGCAGCGTGCGCACGGTGTTGCGCAGGCGGTAGAGGGTGCGTTGCGATTCCACCACCTGTTGGGCGTGGGGCTCGGGCAAGGTGTGGTCTTGCAGCATGTTTTCGAAGCGCGACTGCAAGATGCTCACCGGCGTGAGCAGCTCGTGGCTTACGTTGCTCATGAATTCTCGCTCCTTTTCAAAGGCCGACTGAATCTGGCGCATCAGCGCGTTCAGGCCGTCGTCGAGGCGTCGAAAGTCGGTGGTGTCGGTGGCGATGGGGGCAAACGAAAATTCTGACGGCTGGCGGATGCCGCGTAGCTTGCGAACGGTTAGCTCGCGCAGGGGCCCCAGCAGGTAGTGGGCGAAAGCCACGTCGGTGAGCACCGTGAGCAGCGATACGGCTACTAGCACCCACAGCGCCAATTGGCGCAGCGTGTGGGTGAGCAGCTCCAGCGTGCCCAGCGAGGAGCCGATTTCGAGTCGGTATGCCCGCTGGCCCCCCGGTCCCGCCGGCGCGGTGTAGCTCAGGATGCGGAAGTCCTCCGTCGTGTTATCGACCTGCCGGCGCTCGGCGAAAATGCGCTCAATGGGCGCGGCGGGTCCCACTGGCAGCGGCGTCAAATTGATGTATTCCTGTTTGAGGATGTTGTAACCAGCGTAGGCTTCGCTGCGCTCGGCCCGCACGAAAGCGGTTAGGCCGTTGCTCCGCACCAGGGCCAGCACTCTCCGCTCTTTTTCGCGCAGGCGTAGGTCGGTGTGGGCCAGTGCCACGCGCTGCACGATGGGCGTAACGGTGAGCACCCCCACCAGCACCAGCAGCAGCTTCGACAGCGCATTGAATAAGGCCAGCTTTGCTTCTAATCGCATGAATCAACGGTTGACGGCACTGCTTTTGGTTGCTATTGCTCGAACAACAAACTTACCTTCAGCCTTCTATTTTTAACTCCTTACCTCATACCATGGCCACCAACGGCATAAAAATTATTGATGGTGATTTAGCACATGATGTGTATCACACGTTCATAGACTTGTATGATGCGGGCGGTGCGCTTGACGAGATAAAGGCCACTATATGGCAATTACAGGCGGATAATGATGACTTCGACGACGAAATATTTATTACGGTATATGCCTTGGCTCTTTGGGAAATAGGCGAACTTAATGCGGAAATAATTCAGCAAGTGCAGCAAGTTATTGCGCGAGGTGCGTTCGTTAGGTATTTAACCGAGGACGAGTGGTGCCCAGTTGAAGGCCGAAAAAGGCAGCAGGTGCTGGATCGTTTTTGGGCCAAGATTAATCGACCCAATCCCAAGATTCGCAAGCGGAAAGTTTATAAGCTCCAAACCAATTTTGTCTTCGATGAAGGAGACGTATTGGCCTTCGAAATGCCCGATGGCTCGTATCGTGCAACAATTCTGTTGTTCGTTTCCCAGCACGCCGGTCAGTGCTCGTACGAGTTCGCCATACCGACATACGTCGAACCAATCAAGCCAACTATTGATAATATCAGGGCGGGTGAAATCATGGGTTATGTTTATGCCATGCCTAACTTCCCAGAGCCACGGTTAGGGTTCAACGTTGTGAGTATAGGCCACAAGCACTTGAGGAGCATTGCCAATAAGTTTAAGCGGATTGGGCAGCTTGAAATTAGCGAAGCAGCAAAGTGCTGCGGCATACAAAGCAGCGCCACTAGCTTTGATGGCTTTGCGTTGAGTTTTCGAGATTTCAACAACTTTCTTGATGTCAAAAAAACTGCTAAAACCCACCCAAACAAGGTCTTTCCCGTGTCGATGTTGTTTTGAAAATGGCCTAATTCCGCCAAGCTTTCACCAGCGCGTGACAACCCCTCACTACGATTCTGACGCCCGGTAACCGATGCCGCGCACGGTTTCAAGAAAGTCGGCGGGGGCGAACTGGGTAAGTTTTTTGCGTACGTTTTTGATGTGAACGTCGATATAATTCGAGTCCGAATCGTCCTCCAG
>JANPOR010000146.1:0-5600 GCA_031428075.1 Hymenobacter sp.
GCCAGGTGGATGATGGTTTCGTTCACGGCCGCGCCACCGGCCGAGATGTTCCTGAGCAAATAGCGGCGGTTGGCCGCACTGGTGGTGAATACGTACTGCGCCAACGGCTTGAGGCGGGCGTTGACGTAGGTAGCCGTTTCGCTCAGCTCGTCGAAGGTGAGCACAGGCAGCAGGGGCCCAAAAATCTCTTCCTCCAGCACAGCGGCCCCGACGGGCACATCCGTGAGGATGGTAGGCTCGATGTAGCGTTGGGCGGCGTCGAGGGCCCCACCAGCGGCTACGGTGGCCCCGCGCGTTTCGGCGTCTTCGAGCAGGGCAGCCAGCCGCCGGAAGTGGTGGTCGTTCACGACACGGGCGTAGGAATCGGACTGCTTGATGCCTGCCCCCGCGGGGTTGTAGTAGCGCCCGATGGCGGCCTTCATTTCTTCAATGAGCGCTGCCTGCACCGGGCGCTGCACCAACAGGTAGTCGGGGGCCACGCAGGTCTGCCCGGCGTTGATGAACTTGCCCCACACAAGCTTCTCGGCCGCGTCGCGCAGGTTGGCGGTGGCGTCGACGATGGCCGGGCTCTTGCCGCCCAACTCCAGCGTCACGCCGCTGAGGTATTCGGCGGCGGCGCGCATCACGATTTTGCCAACCTGAGGCGAGCCGGTGAAGAAAATGTGGTCCCAGGGCAGGTGCAGCAGCTCAGTGGCCACCTCCTTACCGCCTTCAAGTACCAGCACTTCGTCAGGCCGGAACAGCTCTTCGGCCAAGCGGCGCAGCAGGGCCGAGGTGGCAGGTGTTTGCTCGGCGGGCTTGATGACCACTGCGTTGCCAGCCGCGATGGCCGACACCAGCGGGTCCACGGCCAGGTAAAACGGGTAGTTCCAGGGGGCAATGACCAGCACCACGCCTTTGGGCTCGACCTGCACCCAAGAGCGGGTGCCCAGCAGCGCCAGCGGCGTGCCCACGCGCCGGCGGGCCATCCACTTCTTGAGATGCGCCATGGTGTGCTTGATTTCGACCTGCGAAGCCCAGATTTCGGTCACGTCGGTTTCCGACGCGGGCTTGCGAAAATCAGCATACAACGCCTCCTGAATAGCTGTACGGTTAGCCGTGAGCCAGGCACCAAGCCGCGCCAAGCGGGCACGGCGGGCGGCCACGTCCTCATTACGCAGGGCGGGGGCCCGGCGGCGCAGCGCCTCGAACTGGGTCTGAAACGAGTTGGCGGCGGCAGCGGCCGGCGGAGCCAAGGTGGCGGCGGTAAGATCCATAACGGCAGCGGATAAAGTAAGAAACATGCCGGAACCAGTGCAGGGGCCCGCTTGCTGAAAGATACGAGCCGTGCCTCCAACCGGCCTTAGCCCCAGAGGGCACAACAGTAATGTTATCTTTACACCCGCTAGCCCGGCCCCGGTCCGGCGACCCGTTTCGTCAAACATGCGCCGGGCCACTAAATCCGCAGCCCCGCGCTTGCCTACTTATTCTGTTGACTTGGCTTTAACTATATCATCAAGCTATCCGCGTTGGCGGTGGCCGAAGCAGTCCTTGATGCTGTTGACCCTGCTGCTTCCCTTGGGTGCAGCCGCTGCACCAGTTGCCCACCCCTACTTGACGGCTGCCCGCGTCGGTTTGACCTCGGCCGACACCGTCCGGCCCCGGGCCACCGCCCCGACCAACCCGGCGTCCGCCCGCCGGCCCCGCACAGCAGACTACACTGTGGCCCCCGGCGTGACTTGGCACTACGAGCGGCCCCGGCCGCTCCAGTGGCTCTATCACATCCCGCGCGATGTAGTGGAAATACCTGGCTACACCTTCCAAAAGAAAAACGTGCCCCTACTAGCCGGCATCGTGGGTAGTAGCGTCGTGCTTTTTCTCGCCGATCAAGTGATCATCGACGGCATGCAGCGCGGCGGCCGCGGCTTGGGCATCACCGCCGAAGACAAACAGCGCAACTTGTTCCGCTTGCCGTTCCACATCGGCGGCGTCAACCTGCCCATCGAATACAACGCGCCCGACAATTTCAACACCTCGCTTTATTTCCTGGGCGACGGTTGGACGCACCTCACCATCGCCACCAGCTTCTTCGCTTACGGGGTGTTCGGACATGACAACCGGGCCCTGCAAACCTCTAGCCAACTCGGCGAGGCCATCCTCACCACCGGCTTGGCCACGCAGCTGCTCAAGCACCTCACCGGCCGCCAAAGCCCCAACGTTTCAACCCAACCCCGCGGCAAGTGGGACTTGCTGCCGAACTACAACGACTACCAGCACGCCGTGCCTCAGCACGATGCCTTCCCCACGGGGCACTTGGCCACGGCCATGGCTACACTCACAGTCATCGCCGAAAACTACCCCGAGTACCACTTCATCCGTCCCGTGGGCTACGGGCTGATGACCGTGCTGGGGCTATCCATGCTCAACAATGGCGTGCACTGGGCTTCCGATTACCCCTTGGGCATTGCTATAGGCTATGCTTTTGCCAAGATTGCGGTGGCCCACGGCCGCACCCGGGTGGCAGCCGTGGCCCCGGCGGATCTCGGGCGGACAGTCCCGCTCCGGCCGCAGCCTTGGTACCACCGGACCCATTTGGCCCCCTACACCTATGGTCCGTTCACGGGCATTAGCTGCGCATTGCCTCTGTGAGCCGAACGCAGTGGGCAGGCCCCTCGGCTGATTTTGATTACATGACCTGTACTTTGTAGCTATGAAAGTACCTGAAGTCCTTGCCCACCTCGAGGCCCAGCTGACGCTGCTGGACCAGCATTGGACCAGGTTTTCGGAAACTGAATTACTCTATCGGCGCGGCCCCGACCGCTGGAGCAAAAAGGAAGAATTGGGCCATCTTATCGATTCAGCGGTCAACAACCATAGCCGCTTTGTGTTGGTACAGACGACGCCCCAGCCGTTCCAGCTGTTGGGCTATAACCAAGACAACTAGGTTCGCCTGGCCGCCTACCAGCATTTCCCAGCAGATGAGCTACTGGCGCTCTGGACCAGCTACAACCGCCTCATCATGAATCTGTTGGCGCAAATCCCGGAGTCGGTGCTGGCCGTGGAGAGCCTTACACCCAATAATAACCCCGTCACGCTCAACTGGCTCATCAACGACTACGTGCTGCACCTTGAGCACCACGTGCGGCAGATTGTGCACGAGCGCGGGCAAACCTAGCTCTATCAATCCAAAGAGTCCTTTCCCGCTTAGGAAAGGACTCTTTAGGTTAATCTCTTAGTAGTCCACTGAACCGAAGCCTGGGGCCCTAGAACAAGCTCTTCTTCACCGTGCGGTGGCCTTCTTCGTCAATTTTGATTTTGGTGCCGTCGGCGCGCTTAATTTTCAGCGAACCGTCGTTGCTCCGTTTGATTTTGGCCCCGTTCTCGTACTTCACTTTGTGACTGTCGTCGCCGTTATCCAGCTTTTTCAGGCCCGAGCCTTGGCCCACGCGGGCCCCGAGGCTGGGCTTGTGGGCAGTTTCCGTCGTTGTCACTACGGTGTAAGGGCCTCCGTAGTAGGCACCTTGGCTGGCAGCGTAAGCACGGTACTGGTCGGCAGTAAGGGCCGCCTTCATGTTTTGGCTGGCCCGGTCGTTGGCAGCTTTGATGGCGGCGTACTGGCCAGTAGTGTCGGTGGCATACCGCGTGGTATAGCCTTGTAGGGCACGGCCCCTAACATAGTAACCGTTCCTGACGCGCGTCAAGACGGCTGGGTTACTGATTTTAAGATCTTGGGCCACGCGGGCGGCCAAGGCATCGGCACTGGTACGGTACGCCACTGTGTCCACGGTCGTAGTAGTGGTAGTGGTCACTTGCGAACCGTTGTCCCGGGCCGTGGGCACAGTGGTCTCGGTCGTTTCGGACTTCTTTTCTTGCGAGCAGGCAGCAGTAGCAAGCGTAGCAGCGGCCAGCAGGCCCAGTATTTTAACGTTCATAAGTTCTGCATTCAGGAAAACAGGGTTTCGGCACCTCGTTTTAAGGCTCTAAGAACATAATACGGCCGAGCCGGACCAGAGTTGTCGGGCCTAGTTTCATCAGGCGTTCACCACCGTGCCGCCGTTGGGGTGTAGCGTCTGGCCCGAAAAACACGAAGCATCGTCCGAAGCCAGGAATACGTGGGCCGGCGCGGTCCATCGGCACATCATGGCCAAAGAGCGGAAGCTTAAGAAAGCCCGCCGCCGTCATAAACGGCGTCCAGACGGGCCCCGGGGCCATCGGGTTTATCCGGATACTTTTTTTACCAGCTGCAGCGATAGCGCTCGCGTGAAGGCCGTAATGACCTCTTTGCCGTGTAGTCAATCATGCTGCTCGTTGCCCTTAAAGCCGTTCACCGACGCCGTATTGATGATAGAAACCCTTTCCTTAGGGTGCTTAAACGCTGCAGCTTTCAGGCCGGCCGTATAGCGTTGGGCTTTGAGCCGAAAGTGCCCCATGCCGCACTTGAGCTTGAGCACTTCCAGTTTGGTGTAGGCCAACACGGCGGCCACGAAATGATTGGCTTGGGTGGTGAGCGTTTTGGTGGGTGACTTGCCCATCGAGGCGTTCTGTTTGCGCGACTTGTGGTATTCTTCCACTTTCCACCGTCTCTGATAAATCGTGGTCAGCTGGGTCTGGTCCAGGTCGGTGTCGCTGCTGACCAGATACAACATGCCCTAGCTCCCGTCTTGGTTTGTAGGGAATTACCGGCTAACGAGCACCGCTTCTTTTACGGCTCGTAAATAGACGCGTAGGGGCTGCGTATCGGGAAAAGCCAACGACTGCACGGCTTGAAACTGGCCCTGGGCCCGCGCCGCTTCGCTCAGGGCCAGGGTGCGGCTACTTTCCAGAGCAAAACGAAGTGGGGGCCCAGGGTCCGCACCAAGGTCATGTTCTCGGCCGAGGCGTACCAACTACCGGCCAGCAGGTAGCTGTAGGCCACTTGGGGCTGGGGACGCTCCGGTAGGGCCACGCGCATCATCTGCTGGAGGTACTCGTTCTTGGTAAAAGGGCTTTAGTACTTGGTCTGCTTTCTTTTAGCATCCCGGAACGCAACGGTTTTGCGTACCAGCTCGACGGTAATCGGCAGGGCCAGCGCGCCGGCCTAATAGAGCAGGGTGACGAAATTCAGGCCCTTCACGTAGCGTTGCTGGCGGTGGTCCCAGTGGGTGCAAATCAATTCGTTCGCACCGATATGGGCCTTTTTCAACACCGAATCGTCGGCGATGAGCACGGCAAACTCCGCCCCCCCGCGCCGGGCTTCGGCTTGGCGAATCAAGGGCTTGGCCTGCCGTCAGACCTCGGCCGAACCCCACGGCGCGCTGCTTAGCCAACGCGTGATGTGGTCATGGCTCAGCGCCCCCTCTAACAGGCGGGACAAGCCCGTGGCCGTCGTCGGGCCCGTCGAACTCAGCAAATAATCCGTGTACAGGTCTAGCGTGCAAACCATCATGAAGCCCCTAAACGAACAAAATAAGCCAACTCGCTGCGTAACATCAGTTAATTAAACACCATGTAATTATAAACACCATGTAATTACCTTTATCGGCGCCATCAGGTCTGTGAGTGTCAACCTGCTACATGAAGCCCTGACGCTCGGCTATGAAGCAACTACTATCGCGAGCAACCCTGCTAAACTAATCATGGCC
>JANPOR010000147.1:0-6422 GCA_031428075.1 Hymenobacter sp.
TCATCGTATTCGAACGGAACAATATCTTCGGTTGGGTCAACTTCGAGCACGAACACGGAAGCAGGCACGAAATCGGCGTACTCGGTGGGCACGCGCAGGCCTTGCAACAGCTGGAAAAATGCCTGGAACTTGCGCAGCAGCGCGGCATTCTCGGCCAGCGGGTAGCGCGGCTTGATAAAGGGCTTGAATTCGTTGAGCAATTCGGTGATGAAAATGCCATAAAACATTTTGCCCATCCACAAAAACAAGGTGTCGTCGCCGAGGGCACGCAGGGCCTCAGGGCTCTCGGCGGCGGCGGCGGCCACCACGGCTTCTAGCTCGTCGAGGCGTTGGCGGACGGCCGGGCTGGCGGGCAGGCGTAATTCGCGAAAAAGGACAGTGCTTTGGTCGAGCAGCTGAATGGGACGGTCAGCCAGTCCGTAACGAGCTTGCAGCCAATCGGCGAATACGAGCACGGTGTCGGCCGGGCCCACGGGCTGGCCGCTGAGGAAGCAAATTGCGGGGCCGAAGCGCATGCCCTCGAAGGGGTCGTAGGGCGTAAGGTCGGCGGGAGTGAGAGCAGGCATAAGAATTAAGAGCGCGAACCTCGCCGCGGTAAACAGCAAAGTTCACGCCCTGCACCGGATGCTGCTTTTTCAGCTTTCGGTTATTATTGCAAAAGCTGTCAACCAATGGCTAGAACGCTGCTCTAGCGCGAGAGCGAGTTGGCAGCCTTGCGCAGCAGCGTAGCCAGATTACCAAGCGGACCGGCGTAGTCACCGGACGCATTTTCCGCTACCTTAATGGTTTCGGCGCTCAGGCTGGCCAGCAGTTCGGCCACTTCGTGCGCGGCACTGCTCGGGTTGCTCAACAATTCGCCGAGTTGGCCCAGTTCCTGGGTAATTTTGGCCAGGCCGGGGCGGTCGGACGCGGTCAGCACGGCGGCCCAGCGCTCGATTTCGGCCGCGCCGAAGTTGCTGACCTTATCGGTTAGTCCTTGGCCGAGCAGGGCGAGAGTGTCGTCGAGCAGGGCGCTGGCTTGCTGGTCGGTCACGGCCAAGGGCACGGTGGGCAAGGCAGCATTGGTCGGGGTGGCGGCGATAGAATCCATGAAAAGGGCAGGATTAAAAAACAGTACTAATGAATATACTTGCCGGCCGCCAAAAAAGTTGAAAGTCCATCGCCACATTTGCCGAGCGCCGGCTTACCTTATGGCCCTGCGGTTGATTAAGAACCACGTTTTCACTCTCTTTTTACTGCCCTCAAAATGTCGTTCAAATTTTTTTTTACCGCTGCCGTAGTCCTAGCTGCCACTGCCTGCACTAGCAACACCACGAGCACCACCAACCAACCCACCGGCACCACGGTCACCACCAAAACTACCACCATGGGGCCCTCAGCCGACGTCGACGCTGCCGCACACAAAGTAGGCGCGAAGCTAGACGATGCAGGGGCCAAGCTGGGCACCGCTGCCGACCGAATCGGGGCCAAGCTCGACGAAGCCGGGGCCAAAATAGACACCCGGGCCAATGCCAAGAGGGCCCTCGACAAAGTCGGCCACCGCCTGAACGCCTTGGGCGACGCGGCCGCCAAGTCGGCAGACGATACCAAGGCCAACTTTAAAAACGGCGTGAAAAAATAAGTGTTCTGCCAACGCCGCGCGAAACCGGGCCCCGGTTCAAGTCCGGTTTCGCGCGGCGTTGGCAGCGGCTACTAGCCGGCGGCCACTTCCAGCAGCACTTCGTAGTAAGGCCGGCCCAACATCCGGGCATATAACCAGGCATAGAAGCTCCGGGCTTGCAGGTCTTCGCGCTCCAAGGGCAGGAAGGTGGGCAGCTCGGCCACTTTTTGGGCAAAGTCCGGGTGGCAGGCCGCGGCCGGGTCATCAATAATTTTGCGCACCAAGACCAGATAGCTCAGCACGTAGCGGTAGGCCCCCCCGGCGAGGCTCGCAGCAGCGGGGCCGGCTGGTTCGGCGAGCGTGGCGGGGAATTGTTCGCGCAGGGTGCGCTCGATGGCCTGCAAGCGGCTCAGGGCCAAGTCGGGGTTGCCCAGCTCGAGCTGGATAAGCATTTCGCCAAGGTTGCGGTTCAGCAGCCACTCCAGGCCGAGCTGCTGCTCCAGCCAGTGGTCGGTACGGGCGATGCTCATCAAAGTATGGTTGGCTTTGTGGAATAGGCCTTCGGCAAAATAGTGGAACGTGAGCTGGAGGCGGGCCGTGAGGTCGTCGGCCACGGGCAGCGGCGGGGCCCTACGCAGGGTTTTTTCCAGCAGGCCGATGCCCTCGGCGTTGCGGCGCAAAAAGGCGTAGTTGGCCGCCAGCATCATGGTGAATCGGGGCCCAAACTCGGCAAACTGCCGGCTAGGAGCCGCCGCCAGCAAGGCCCGCCCCTGCTCCAGATACGCCACCGAAGCGGCAAACTGGCGCGAGCGGTACAGGGCGTGGGCTAGCATATACAGCAACTTGAGTTGGTAGCCGCGCTGGGCGGGCGCGAAGCCGTGGCGGCGCTCCATGAGCTTGTAGCACCGCTCAATGAAGGGCGCAAACGAGGCAAAATCGCGTCGTACCAGCATACCGCTCCGGGCAATGGACATGAGCCGGCTCAGCAGCGAGGGTGAGCGGGCGAAGGCTTCCTGCAAGTCGTACTCGGCGAGAATCTCGTGCATGATGGCGTCGAACGGCACCGCCGACCGGCCGCGCACCCGGGCCTCGCGCAGGCGCAGGCGCAACAGGCTGTCGGCGATGTTGGCCCGCTCCTCTTCATCAGCGGCTTTCTTGTTGGCGTGGCGGCGAGCAATGATGCCGGGCAGCGCCTCGGCGTGGGGCGAGTCGGCGTGCTGAATCTGGAGGTTGTACACCGCATTCAGCGACTCGTACTGCTCATTAGCGCGGGCCAGTTTTTCGGCTTTGCACAGCATGCCCCAGGCCAAGCGCGGAATACCGGCCTCAAATAGGTACTGGGCCAGGGTAAGCTGCCCGCGCACCGAAGAGGCAGCCGTGGTGTCGAGCTGCCGCTGGCGCAACAGCAGATAATCGGCGAGCTGCCGCAGCAGGCGCTTGCGCAGAGCGTAGTAAGCCACCGGGTTGGGCGCCGCAGGGTAGAGCCGGGCAATGAGCTGGGTGGAAGACAATTCGCCGGGCCGCGTCAGCAACGCGAAGAGCTGCGAGTCGAGGCGGCCCACGGTTTTGCGGCGCTGCCGCAGCATAAACGCGTCAAAGTCGCGCCGGTCTTCAGCACTGAGCGTGAGCAGCGTGGTGCGTAGGTCGTCCATCGAGGTGGGTAAGGGAAAATTAGGGCGGCATTTTACGCAGCGAAGCAAGATAGTAAGATAGCAAGAATTTATAATGTCAGATAATATTTTCATAATATGTTGATTATCACATATAAATTTTGATGAAAAGGCATTTGCAAGGGTCTGACAATTCGATTTTTTGATTAGTATCGAAAAGGCCGGGCTCTCACCTTTGGAACATCTATTCACCCAAAGCCCATCCATCATGTCGTTTCGTCTACTACTCCTAGCCCTCGCCTTGCTGGCCGCCGGCCGCGCCCACGCCCAAGACCTGCTCACCAAACGCAACGGCGAGGAAGTGCAGGCCAAGGTGCTAGAGATTACGCCGCTAGAAGTCAAATACCGCCGCACCGACAACCCCGACGGCCCGCTCATCAGCGTGTACAAAACCGAGGTGTTTATGATTCGCTATGCCAACGGCGCCAAGGAGGTGTTTGGGACCGCCCCGACGCCCGCGGCACTCTACCAAACCACGCCGGGCATGGCAGCCGCAAACCCCGGCCGGCCGGCGGCGGCGGCGGCCCCGCACGTTGGCCCGGTGGTGCCCGGCGACGTGGTGCTGCCCGATGAAGAGGTGCACCTCGACGGCCCGCGCGTGGGCTTCACCGTCCTCACGGCAGGGCCCCTGAACCGCGGCCGCCAGGATTTGAGCGACCTCAATCCTTTCCTCACGCAGTTTGGCTGGCAGTTTGAAACGCGCCTGTTCCGGCTACCCAACGGCGTGAGCGGGCTGGCCGAATTCGTGCCGCTGGTGGGCGGCCTGGAGCAGGGCAAGTTCATTCCGAGCGTGAGCGGCATCCTCGGCATCCGGGGGCCCAAAGGGTTCGAGTTTGGGCTGGGACCCAACCTAACGCCCATCGGGGCCAGCATCGTGCTGGCCATGGGCACGTCCATCCGTACCGACAGCGGCCTCAATTTTCCCATCAACCTGGCCGTGGTGCCCGGCAACGGTGGGGCCCGCATCAGCCTGCTGATGGGCTTCAATGCTCGGCACCGTTAGATGCCATTTGGTTGCCGACTCGTCTTTTAAAACCGAATCGCCATGCGACTCTTTCAGCTAATGATCATCGTGCTGAGCAGCCTACTGCCCGCTCGCGCTTGGGCCCAGGCCGATACCATCCTGCGCCTCGACGGCGAGGAAGTGCGCGGCCGGGTGCTGACCATCGACCCGGTGCGACTGCGCTACCTGCCCGCCGTCCCGGCGGTGCCCGACACGCTGACGCTGCCCGTGGCCGAGGTGTTCCTCGTTCGCTACGCCAACGGCACCCACGAGCTGCTGCACCCCGACGCGGCGGGTCCCGGTGGGGCCCCAGACCCGCTGCCGGGCCTCACAGAAGGGCAGCGGGTGGCCAGCGGCACGGCCGATGCCTCCCGGTCCTACGTGCCCCGCGGCACCTTTTTGGGCCTGGCCGCCATCACTCTGGGCAACCCGATCCTTGGCTTGGCCGCCGCGGTCAGCGTGGCCACCAGGCCTCTGCGGTCTGACCGGCTGCGGGCCCCCAACCCAGCCCTGCTCGCCGACCCCAGCTACGCCGCTGGCTACGGCCGCCAGGCCCACGACATAAAGCGCCGCAAGGCCTGGGGCGGCTTTGCGCTGGGTTTGGGCGCGTTGCTGAGCTTGGTGGCCATTGTTGGTAACTGATGCGCCACCGGGCTGAAAGCCCAATCTCGTTCGGGCATTGGGACATGCGCGATGTTTATCGCGGTGCTGTTGGGCAGCTTGGCGCAGCACTAGCCTCTCAGCGGCACGCGCCGATACCATGGCCCCAGTCAGCCTTGGGTGATGCGTCAATTACCACTTTTGAAACCTAAAAGCATTCCGTATGAAAACGCTCGCTAGCACCAGAATGGCCGGTTGGCTGGCGGGGGCAGCCGCACTCTTGGCCGGCTGCACCGTGTACGCACCCATGCAACCCACGGTGTCTTCCATTCGCCAGGCGGGGCAGACCGAGCTGAGTGCCAGTACCCAACTGAACGGGCGCATAGAGGCGGCCGCCGTGTACTCGCCGCTGCCGCACGTGCTGCTGGCTGGCAGCACTACGTACCGGCCCAACCTTGGGGGCACTACTTACTTCGCCACCCGGCAGTGGGAAGTCGGAACCGGCACCTCCTGGCCCCTCGGCAAATCGTGGCTGCTCACCGGCATGGGCGGTTACGGCTACGCCGCTACGGAAAGCGTGCAGAACGAACTTCTTGGTAATTCGCCCTTGTTGCGCGCCCGCTACAGCAAGCTGTTCGGGCAAGTGGGTATAGACAACCGGTTTGAGCGCGGGTCGGTAGGAGGGGTATACCGGTTTACCCAATTGCGCTTCGATGAATTAAGTTTCTACTCGCCTTATTACCAAGGCATAGTAAACATTGCCACCATGGGCCGCCACGAATTTCTGCTCTATGGCCGGCACGAATTACCCTTGGGGAAGGCCCATCGCTGGCAGCTTCAGTTTGCCGCGGGTCTTTCGGTCAGCAGCCAACGTCGGGTTGCCGACACCGAAACGGATGCTTTCGAAACCAACCGCAACCTTTTGCCGGTATTGCTGGCCAGCGGCGGCCTTGTTTTCATCCCCACCCGTGGACGCCCGGCGCGCCCGGCCGGCGAATAGGGTGAATGGCGCGGGGCCCCAACAACATTCCGGCATCGGGACCGGCCGCGCTAACCTAACCGGAAGCGCGGCCGTACAATAGGCCACTAAGTTTTCTTCCCCCCCCGCGGCACTTTATTTTGCCCCCACTCAAAAAATTCATCGTCATGGAAGCTAACAACAATAACCTCAACGACGGCACCGAGCTGCAAGCCCGCGGCAACTGGAACCAAATCAAAGGCGAAGCCAAGCAGAAATGGTCGAACCTGACCGATAACGACCTGACTTACGCCAACGGCAAGCAAGACGAGTGGTTTGGCCGCCTGCAGGAAAAAACCGGCCACACCATCGACGACATCAAGAGCTGGTTCAACAGCAAAACCAGCAACGCCAGCACCCAGGCCGACGTCCACAGTACCGAGTACCAGGCCCGCGGCGACTGGAACCAAATCAAGGGCCAGGCCAAGCAGAAGTGGGGCAAACTCACGGACGACGACTTGACGTACAAAGAAGGCCAGCAGGACGAGTGGTTCGGCCGCTTGCAGGAAAAAACCGGCCACACCATCGAAG
>JANPOR010000148.1:0-6706 GCA_031428075.1 Hymenobacter sp.
TTTTTACGCAAGGCATGCTCGGGGCAGTGCTCCCCCCTTAAGCGCTTTTTTATTGTAATTGTGGGTAATTGGGGGGTTCAACCGCCCGTGTGCCTTTACAACCCCCAACTCCCCACCCATCACTCCTGACTAAATTCAGGATAAAGACCCTGCTGCCAGTACTTTATCTGGCGTAATAGGCAAGTCCCGGACGCGGCGGCCAGTGGCATGAGCCACGGCGTTGGCCACGGCAGCAGCCACGCCCACCATCGAGATTTCGCCAATGCCCTTTACCCCCATTGCGTTGATGTAAGGGTCGTGCTCGTCGATGAATTCCACCGTCATATCGGGAATATCGGCGTTGACGGGCACGTGATACTCGGCCAGGTTGGCGTTGGTGTAGCGGGCAAATTTATTGTCACGCTCGGTCGCCTCCATCAGGGCGGAGCCGATACCGAAGATGCTACCGCCGATGATTTGGCTGCGGGCGGTTTTGGCGTTGAGGATGCGGCCGGCGGCGTGCACGCTTACCCAGCGCGACACCCGCACAGTGCCCAACTCGGGGTCCACCTTCACTTCGCAGAAATGCACGCCGAACGAGTGCATCGAGTGCTGGACGGCTTCGTCGGCGGGGCTGGCACTACGGCCGGTTTCGTAGCCCGCGCCGTACTTGCCATTGGCGCTGCCCTCGAGGTCGGTGAGGCCAGCGCGCTTCATAATGGCGGCGAAGTCTTCGCCTTTTTTAGAGTTGGTTTTTAACGAAAAGTGGCCGTCTTTCATCTGCACGGCCTCGGGCTTGGCCCGGAACAACGGCGATGCCTTGTCCTGCACGGCCAGCCTGACGAGTTGTTGCACCACGTCTTGCGCGGCCAAGTAGATGGACGACGACACCGTGCCCGCCGCCACTGAGCCGCCAGAGTTGGGGGCCGTGGGCAGGTTGGTGTCGCCCAGCTCGAAGCGAATTTTATCGGGCGTGAGGCCCAGCGAGTCGGCTGCCACCTGCGTCATCACGGTATAAGTGCCGGTACCCAGATCGGTAGCCCCGCTCTGCACCACGGCGTGGCCGTCGGCGTATAGACGCGCGCGGGCCGCGCCTTGCGAGTTGTAAACCGGATAGCTGGCCGTGGCCATGCCCATGCCCACCAGCAGGCGGCCGTCGCGGGTGGCCCCGGCCTTGGGGTTGCGCTTGCTCCAGCCAAACAGCTCGGCCCCGCGGGCGTAGCACTGCTTCAGGCTTTTGCTCGACCATTGCTGGCCGGTGCTGTCGTCCTTTTCAGCGTAGTTCAGCAGCCGGATTTGTAGCGGGTCCACGCCCACCGCCGCGGCCAAGTCATCCATCGAGCACTCGATGGCGAACGAGCCGGGGGCCTCGCCAGGGGCCCGCATAAAGGTGGGCGTCATCACATTAGCCCGACCCAAAGTGTACGACGACTCGAAGGTGGGACAGGCATACAGCAGGTTGACGATCTTGCTGTTCGGCTCGGCGTAATTGTCCCAGGGCGAGGCCGTGGATATTTTCTCGTGAATCAGGGCCATAAGCTTGCCCTCGCGGGTGGCCCCCAGGCGCAGGGTTTGCTGCTGGTCTTCGCGGTGGCCCATGCTCGTGAACATCTGGGGCCGGGTGAGCATGAGCTTCACCGGCCGGCCCACCACCTTGGCTGTTTGCACCGTGAGCGCGGTGTGGGGCCAGCACGAGCCCTTGCAACCAAAGCCCCCGCCGAGGTACTTGGTCACGACCCGAATCTGCTCGCGCGGCAGGCCTAGCATGGCCGCCAGCGTCGACTGGGTGCGCGTCACGCCCTGCGTTGATTCGTACACCGTCAGGCGGTCGGGGCCCTCCCACTGGGCCGTGGTGGAGCCGGGCTCCAATGGGTTGTGGTTATTAGTGGCGTGGTTGTAGGTGGCAGTCAGCTTGATGGGGGCCGCCGCGAAGGCCGCCGCCGCATCGCCGCGCCGGGTGTGGCCGTCGGTTTTGCCGTCCTGTACCTTCTCGGGGTTCACTTTTTCGGCCTTAGGATCGTGGAACGAAGCCACCGGGCTCTCCTTCTGGTAAGTCACTTTAAGCAACGACGCGGCGTGGGTGGCGTGCTCAAAAGTATCGGCCACCACTACGGCCACTGGCTGCCCAGCGTAGAATATCTCGGTGCCCGTCAGCGGCATGAAGCTCATGGGGGCCCCGGTCGCTTTTTTGCCTTCCTTCGTATTGGGCGTCTGGGCCAGCTTGGGAATGTTTTCGTGGGTGAGCACGGCCACCACGCCCGGCTCGCGGGTGGCGGCCGAAGCGTCGATGCTAGCAATTTTACCTTTGGCGATGTCGCTGGTTTTCAGCACCGCGTACACCAGGCCTGGCAACGCAAATTCGGCCGAGTACTTGGCCGCCCCGGTCACCTTGGCCCGGCCATCGACACGGTCCATCGGCTGGCCCACAGACTTGGCCTGGGGGTTAGTTTCAAAAAAACTTGGTTCCTTGTCCATAATAGTGCTTGGTGCTTGGCTCGTTGTCATTGCGAGGAGGGACGACGAAGCAATCCGTCCTGGTCTCAGTGACAAACTTTATAGCGTGACAAATCGAAGTTTGCTCTTTACTCAAAAATTTGGCTGGTCACATTTGAGGGCTGGTAGCTGAGATCAAGACGGGTTACTTCATCGTTCCTCCCCGCAGTGACAAGCAGTATCAGGATCAGGGCCCTAGCCTATGACGACACTTCTAGCAACGCCCTTACAATCGTGTTCTGGGTCAGTTCCACTTTGAAGCGGTTGTGCTCGCGCGGCTGGACGTCCTGCACCGCTGCGGCCGCCGCCCGGCGAAAAGTGGCTTCATTGGCCGGCTGGCCCACGAGCAGCTTTTCCACGGCTGGAACGCGCCAAGGCTTGGTACCCACGCCGCCCAGAGCCACACGGGCCGACTTTATCTGTCCGCCCTGCACGTCGAGGCCCACGGCCGCCGACACCAACGCAAACGCATACGAGGCCCGGTCGCGCACCTTAAGGTAGTGCGACTTGCGGGCGTGGGCGGCGGCCGGCACCAGCACCGCCGTGATGATTTCGTCGGGCTCGATGACCGTTTCCACGTGCGGAGTTTTGCCGGGAAGCAGGTGAAAATCAATCAGTGGTACGCGACGCTGCTTGCCCTTGTTGTTTTCCAACACCACCACCGCGTCCAGCGCCACCAAGGCCACGGCCAAGTCGCCGGGATAGGTAGCGATGCACTGCGGACTGGTGCCCAGGATGGCTAGGTTGCGGTTGTCGCCGTCCTGGGCCGGGCAGCCCGAACCGGGCTCGCGCTTGTTGCATGGAAAGGCTTTGTCGCGGAAGTAGCCGCAGCGGGTACGCTGCATCAGGTTGCCGCCGATGCTGGCCATGTTGCGCAGCTGCGGCGAAGCGGCCAGCAGCAGCGACTGCGAGATGGCGGGGTACTGCTGCACCACCAGCGGGTGTTCGCCCACGTCGGCCATGCGCTCCAGGGCCCCGATGCGCAGCCCGTCGCCGGTTTGCTCGATGCCCTTCAGGGGTATTTGATTGATGTCAAGCAGTTGCGGGGGCTGCTCAATGTTGGATTTCATCAAATCCAGCAGCGTGGTGCCGCCGGCGATGAATGCCGCTGCGGGCGTGGCTTTGCGGGCGGCCGTGGCTTCTTTGGCGGTGGGGCTTACGGTGTAAGTGAAATTGTTCATCCTTGCGTCCCTCCTTTCTGGGCCACTTCGCGCACGGCGGCCAATATATTGGGGTAGGCCCCGCAACGGCAGAGGTTGCCGCTCATCCACTCCCGGCATTGGTCATCAGAGGTGGCGTGGCCTTCTTTCACGCAGGCCACGCCCGACATGATCTGCCCAGGTGTGCAGTAGCCGCACTGAAAACCGTCGTGCTTGATGAACGCCTCCTGCATCGGGTGCAGATTATCGCCCTGGGCCAAGCCTTCGATGGTAGCAATTTCTTTGCCTTGAGCCATCACGGCCAGCGTGAGGCAGGAATTCACGCGCCGGCCGTCGACGAGCACCGTGCAGGCCCCGCACTGGCCGTAGTCGCAGCCTTTTTTGGTGCCGGTCAAGTCGAGGTACTCGCGCAAAGCGTCGAGCAGCGTTACGCGGGGCTCGGCGCGCAAGGTGCGGGCGGTGCCGTTCACGCGCAGCGTGAGGTTGGTGGGGCCCTGCAGGGTTTGGGGCGAGCCAGCGAACTTCTCAGCAAAGCCGGTGAGCGGCGGGGCCAGGGCCAAGCCCAGCAGGCCCCCGGCTTGCTTTACGAAAGTCCGCCGCGAGCCGTCGGCCGTCGGGCCATCGGGCCCCAGGGGGTGGTCGTGGTTCATCAGAATAAATAAACAGAGGTGGAAAGGACTACCATGGGCCACTAGCCTATACGCAGCTCTTACTTTTTCGACGATTCAAATTACCCCAGAATCATGTCATTTCTTAATTTAATACCCGTCCCATAACCCAATAGGTACTGGGTTATTTACCAATCAGGGCCCCGGGCAGGTTCCGCAGCTCGGCCAGGGCCTGCTCGGTTTCGCGGCGATTATCGGCTTCTTTCTCTTCCTTATCAGCGGGTGCGGCCTGGGCCGGGGCGAAGAACGCCAGGATGTTGGCGCGCATGGGCGAGGTGACGCCGGCAAACTTTTCGCGGGCCAGCTTGCGCACCCACTCGCCGTAGGTTTTGTCGGCCAGCCCGTACTCGCCGAAGTGCGTGGCGTGGCCGGTATCGAAATCGTCGTTGGCCAGCGCGGGTGCCGCCCCCCGGGGGCCTTCCTGCTCACCCAGCAACCCGCAGTAAGCCTTGAGCACACTGGCAAAGCTGGATCGAAAAATTTTGGCGGCCTCGGGCGTGGGCGGGCGGAACGCAAAAGGCTTCAGCGGCCCAATTTTAGGCAGAATACCGATGAACACCGATAGCACCCGCGCCCCGAACCCAGGGCGCTTGTAGCCGGTGCCGTACAGGTTGTGGTACTCTTTCTTGCTTTGCTTGTACACAAACTCGCGCCGTCTGACGCCCGGGTTCAGGTTACGGATTTCCTTTTTTTGATAGTGCCAGGCCGCCCGCGAGGCCAGCGGAATCACGTGCTGCACAGAGAAGCGGAAGGTGCCGATGCTCACGTCGGTGTTGAGAAACACCTTGCTCAGCGGCAAGCCATAGGTTTTTTCGAAAGCCCGCTCCAACAATTCCTTGGCTACTTCGAAGCCGATGACGCGGTGATATTCCTGGGTGCGGTAGCGGCCGGCGGCCAGCTGCGTCACATCAAAGGCAAACTCGAGCTGGTTATGTTGCTTGGGGCCCTCCTCGTAGGTAATAACGTTGCCGTACTTGGCCTTTAGCTCGGGATACACCAGTGGCATGGCCCGGTTAGTGCCCTCGGAGTGGCCGTGCAGGTCGGCGGCGTAGTGAGCCAGGGCACCCAGCGCAAAGGCGTACTCATTGCGGTCGTGAGCCTCGTCGAGCAGGTTGCGCACGAAATCACCCGAGCGCACGTAATGGGTAAGATTAGTGAACAGCACGGCTCCCAACGGGTAGTAGCCCATGTCCTGGATGATGGAGCCGCCGTAGGCGTAGGCCCTGGCCTTTTCCAGGTCTTCGGCGCTCGCGCCGGGAAAGCGGCGTTGCAGGGCGGGCGCCAAGCACGTTTTCCAGCACGAATCGACGTTGGCTTGGTGCGCAAGGACCGAATATGCTGCCGCCGGCGCGAGTCCTAGCCCACTCATTACCAACAGGAAAATAAAAAATCGAAGCATTGGGGCAAGGGTCATAGCGCAACGGTTAGAACCCCAACGGCGATGTCCCCGTCCGCGTTGCCGGGGGCCTTCGGTGGCGATAGACGGGTAACAAAAATCCCCGCTTCCGAGCCGAAAACGAGGATTATGAATACTGGCAATTGGCTAATGCAGAGAAGGAGGGATTCGAACCCCCGGACCTGTTACAGTCAGCGGTTTTCAAGACCGCCGCAATCGACCACTCTGCCACTTCTCTGGGTATGAAAAACCTACAAAGCCGGTTGCCAGTAAGCAGAAAAGGCTTTTCCTGGTTCAGAGAAAGCCTTTTGTAGAGAAGGGGGGATTCGAACCCCCGATACCGTTGCCGGTATAACGGTTTTCGAAACCGTCGCATTCGACCACTCTGCCACCTCTCTATCGGGCCCCCGAGTGGTTCGGGGACCGCAAAAGTAAGGGTCAATTAACAACGGACAATGGGTAATGGGCAAAAAAATGCCCGTTGCTCCCGGTTCATCGCGCAATAGTGGCTATTCATTGCTCACGGTCAACTGTTCACTGCTTTTTTCAGCCGGCCCGTCACCGCGTCCATGCTCACGTTCACCTCGAAGCCGATGATAAGTGTCATGCACACAAATTCGAGCCATACCATGAAGCCAACCAGGGCCCCAATGGAGCCATAAAAGTGGTTGTACGAGTCGAAAATGCGCACGTAAAGCGTGAACAGGAACGACACCAAAAAGATGAGCAGTGTGGCCACAATGGCCCCGGCCGAGAGCAGCGGCCACTTGTCGTGCACGGGCGGCACGAAGTAATAGATCACGCACGTCGTGCTCAGAAACAGCCCCAGTAGCGAGCCGAAGCGCACCAGTGTAATTACGAGATCGGTGTAGCGCTCGGGCACGATTTCGTAGAACACCAGCCCGTCAATCAGATACGTGCCGAAGAAGATGCCGGCAATGGCCAGCACCAGTATCAGCGACAGCACGAAGGTGAGGGCCGTGGCAATCATGCGCTTGCGCAAGTAGCTG
>JANPOR010000149.1:0-3095 GCA_031428075.1 Hymenobacter sp.
CGTTTTTGCCGACTTAGCCGACGCGCAGGCCAGCGCCACCCGCTATTTTGACTATTATAATCACCAACGCTTACACGCCAGTATCGGCTATCAGTTCCCGTACATCGTTCATCAACAGTCACTTCAAACTACTGCCCTAAACTGTCCAGCGTAACTGGACTACCTCAAATGTCCTCCCTTAACATCAATCACTAGAATTATATTATCACGACACTAGCACGGCCCCGCGGCCGGACGCCTTGCCGTTGCGGCAGGGGACTTCAGCTGCCCGCCGCGCCGCTTTCCGCCAGTTGCGTTTGCAGGTCCAGCTCGGCCAAATCCAGCTCGCGCTGGAGCTTGCGGATGGTTTCGACCTCGGCGTGGCCCTGCTTGTGGCGTTGCACGAGCAGGCCGAGCTGGTGCTGTACCACGGCCAAATCGGTGCGCAGCGCTTGCTGGTGCTGGCGCTGCCCGGGGCCCGACCCGGCGCCGCCGGGGGCCGCCGGGTCGTCGGCGCTGGCTTGCAGCAGGTCGATTTGCTGCGTGAGGCGTAACTCCAGCGGGGCCAGTACCTCGGGGGCGGTGCAGGAGGCCAGGGTGCTGTGCAGGAACGCCAGTGAATCGGTGGCTAGCTCCAGGCGCAGGGCTTGCTCGTGGCGGTCGGCGGCGGCCGTTTCCCCGTGCACGCCTAGGCGGCGCACCAGCCACGGCAGCGTGAGGCCCTGCACGAGCAGCGTCACCAAAATGACGGCGAAGGTGAGGAACAGCAGCACGTTACGCTGCGGGAAGGCGCGGCCGTCGGCCAGCGCCAGGGGCAGGGCCAGGGCCGTGGCCAGCGATACCACCCCGCGCATTCCGGCCCACGACGTCACCAGCAGCTCGCGCCAGCCGATGAGCGGCGGGGCGGGGTCGCCGGTCGAGCGGCGGAAAAAGGTAACGAGCGCCGTCACCGGGAAAATCCACACGAGGCGGATGCCGATGGCCACGGCGCTGATGAGCAGCCCGTACCCGCACAGCGCCGGCAGGTTGCCGGCCGGCAGGCCGCGCAGCACGGCCGGCAGCTGCAACCCGATGAGGATGAACACGAAGCCGTTCAGCAGGAAGTTGACCACGCGCCAGAAGCTGGCGTTTTGCAGGCGCGTGGGCCCCGAGTACACTTCCGGGGCCCGCCACGACATCACCAGGCCCATGAACACCACCGCCAGCACCCCCGAGGCCCCTACGTGCTCGGCCAGCGAGTACACCACAAACGGCAGCAGCAGCGAAATAGCCGTGGCCGTCGTGGCCTCGCGCACCTGGGCTTGCAGCCGCGCCGTGAGGTAGCCGGCCACTACCCCGAGGGCCAAGCCGCCGCTGGCCACCAGCACAAACTGCCCGCCCGCCCGCCACGCCACAAACCCGCCGCTGACCACGGCCGCCACGGCGTAGCGGTAGGCAATCAGGGCGGTGGCGTCGTTCACCAAGCCCTCGCCTTCCAGCGTCACGCGCACGCTTTTGGGCAGGCCCAGGCCCTGGGTGGCGCTGCTGGCCGCCACGGCGTCGGGCGGCGATACGATGGCCCCCAACACGAAGGCCAACGGCCAGCCAAAATCCGGCAGGAAGTAGTGCGCCACCACGGCCACGGCCACCGTCGTGAACGCCACCAGCCCCACGGCCAGCAGCAAAATGGGCCGGCGGTAGTGGTTGAAATCCTGCCAGGTGAGGTTGAAGCCCGCGTAGTAGAGCAGCGGCGGCATAATTAGCAGAAACACGACGTCGGGCTCCAGCTGGAGGGGGGGCAGGCCGGGCACGAAGCCCAGCGCCAGGCCCGCCGCCACCAGCAGCACCGCCTGCGGCAGCCGGCTCCGCTGAAACAGTACCGACAAGCCCGCGAGCAGAGCCAACAACACCAGGATGGTTTCGAAGCTATTCATAACGAGCGGAATGCGGCTAAGCTACGGCAATTTCCAGGTCCGGGTACTGTGCTTGGTCTTGCGCTGGGGGCCCTCACGCGAAACCAAGCACAACTGGGTGGTACACGCTAGCGCCGCTGCCACGTACACCGACCTGTGAACTGTTCTAAGCCTTTCACAATGCGTAGCAGGCCGTTTTTGAAAATTTAAAGTACTCTGTTATTCTTTTTCTGAGAGGATCCCTAGAAAACATCCTTTTCACGCCCTTCAGGAAGCTGGAGAAAGGTTTGGGCAAGAATTAAGTAGGAGGTAGTCGAGCAAAAAAGAACAGTTTACGGCATTCACTAGTGTTATGACAACATAGTTTCGGTTATTCTTTTCCCCCCACTTCCTGATATCGGTTTTTGAGTTTATCGCGGGCCTTTTCGGTGGTAAAAGACCAGCAGATTTTGGTAGCGGCCGCATTTCGGTGGGCTTGGCAGATCAGGGCCTCCTCTTCGAGTTGTTGGGCGCTGCCAATGCGCCGGTTCAGGCACTGGCGGGAAAGGGCCGAGAACTTGATTTCGGCCATATTCAGCCAGGAGCCGTGTTTGGGGGTGAAGTGAAAATTAAGTTGGTGGCACACTAGTTCTACCGAGGAAGCAGTAACTGAGGAAAAATAAGGCTACTTCGATTCAATGAACGGCATAAGCCACCTCGTTACCGAGGTAGCTAATTTGCTGTCTAGGGACTGGTAGTGCTGCTAACTCTTGCCTACGTTCAGATTCCCCGACTCTGCTTGCGCTCGGGCCTTGGTGCTGGGCGCTCCACGGCCGGGGTTGTGGCTTGCTCCGGTGCGGGCTTCTGGGGTGCTGGCGTCACACCATACTGCTGGCTTTGGTTAAAAGTTTGGTACAGAAGTTAAGCGAGGTGCTTCCAATCGTCGCATCCACACTTTAAAAACTGCGTTTGGCGTTCAGCAGAGCGTGTTTGTTCAGTAAAACGCCCCTATTTCTGTACAACTCGCCTGAGCATATGGTACTGAGCAAACTGGGCAGAAAACACGTCAGCTTAGTTCAGATAAGTTGTTCAGCATTCAACGTACAATTAACCTTGCCTGCGTGATGGGAAAACTGTACTTCAACTTCTCGGAGACCACCTGAATGCGCCGAATGCAGGTTTTCTACTGGAAAGACCTACTGCCAAGACCTATTCTCGTGTAAAAAGTGGTGGTCGACAAGCTCG